>DXEZ01000151.1 GCA_019114715.1 Candidatus Sphingobacterium stercoripullorum
TTGGATTGCCCTTGATTTCCTGGCCTTTTTTACTTTCATAGTTGGTAAAAAAACACAGTCCCCCTTCTCGTAAATCTTTTAACAAAACGACCCTACTTGAAGGTTGATTTTCCTGGTCCACTGTTGCAAGAACCATGGCGTTTGGCTCCATCACCTCAGCCTTTAGGGCCTGGTTAAACCATTTTTCAAACTGCACCAGCGGCTCTTTGGGAACATCGCGCTCATTAAGTGCATATTTGATATAATCAGTTCGAATTGCTGCTATTTCTTTATGCTTGATAGACATAGAATACTCAAATTTAATCTTCCCTACTTGGAATTATTCCACACAAATGTAATGAAAAATATACTCATAGCTTCGGGCTTAGAATTCAATTTATTACAAAAATATGGAATTTTTATTTTATAAATTCACTAGCTACCATGAAGACATGTTTGAGGCATGACAGGTCCCACCGCCCCTGCAAACTCTTGAAGCATACTTTCGGGTCAAAAAACACTTCTTTCTTATCTAAGCTTCCTAAATCAATCATACCAACCAATCTACAGGCCAATAAATGAGCTGCTTATTTAATATAACAAAGAAAAAATTGTACCTTTATCTTATAATAAGCAGTTTGAAAAACACAACAACTAAAATCACACATTATGACGCAATTAAGCACATTGGAGCCCGCGGTTGGTAGCCTATTAGTTGCTGACCCATTTATGCAGGACCCGCATTTTGAACGATCCGTCATTTTGATTTGTAAGCACGATGATGAAGGAACTTTTGGACTAGTACTCAATAACAGGACGGACTTCAATTTATCTAATGCATTACCCAATCCAGAGTTTGAAGATTTTGAATTGTTTTCTGGCGGACCTGTTCTTCCCGAGGGCCTTTCCCTTCTCCATAGAATTGACAGTCCAGATGTTGGCGGGCTTCCCGTGGTGCCTGGTGTATTTTGCGGAGGCGAGATTGACTTCATTCTAGACCTAGTACAGCGTGGTTTAGTCGATTGGAAGGAACTTAAGTTTTTCTTTGGCTATTCTGGGTGGGAACCTGGACAGCTGGATCGTGAGATGAAGGAAAACAGCTGGACGGTACACCAAAACTACAATCCAGATCTATTATTCCTTTTAGAAGAAGAGGATTTATGGAAACAAACGCTCATTAGCATGGGACCAAAGTACGCACACGTAGCGAAATTCCCGAAATCACCCAATTGGAATTAACTCGATACATTTAACAACTAATAGTAAATGCTTCGGCACAGTTTTATCCCTTTTTCGGACTATATAAAGCTTAGTAGAAATAAAACTAAGGCTCTGTATATTCAACTGGCTGAACAACTAGCCATAGCTATTGAGAAAGAACAAATCCCTTCTGGAACTAAGCTTCCTGGTAGCCGTGAAATGTCAAAAACCCTGCAAATAGAACGCAAGACCGTCCTTGCAGCTTTCAGGGAGCTCGAGGCCTGGGGACTGCTAGATATTCAGGCGAATAAAGGCAGTTTTGTTTGCAGCAAATCGGAATTCAGCACCTCGGCTAAACTAGGTCCAAAAAGCGGCGCTAAGCGCTTAGAACAAGCAGGATTTTCCTTTAAAAAGACTTTCTTATTGGATTCGCCATTTGAGCACTCTTCCTTACCATTTATACTAAATGACGGCACACCGGACATCCGTTTAACTCAGCTCCACCACCTGTCTTCAGCCTACAGTGCCCAATTAAAACGCAGGAGCAACAGGAATAAAATGGGTTTTTATAACCACCAAGGGAGCGAATATTTCAAACACCAAATCACCCATTACCTGAACACCAGTAAAGGTCTGGGGTGCAATAAAGAAAATGTGTTAATCACACGTAGCACCGAGATGGCCCTATATATATGTGTGAAGATGCTCATCAAAGCGGGAGACCGGGTAGTTATAGGTAGCCCCAGCAATTTCTCAGCAAACATGGTCTTTCAGCATCAAGGCGCAAGAACCATCCCCCTAAAGGTGGACAGAAACGGGCTAGACACTAGAGAGCTGGAGACGCTTTGTAAAAAGCAAGTGGTGCGCATGGTATACATCAATCCCTTGCAGCACTACCCCACGACAGCGGTATTGAGCGAAAAAAGAAGAGCTCACCTCTTGGAACTGGCCGGGAAGCACGGCTTTATCATCCTCGAGGACGACTACGATGCCGACTTTTACTACAGCGAGAGCCAGAGGGTTCCCTTATTTAGTGAAGATAAAAACGCTATGAGTGTTTATATAGGAACATTTGGTAGATCACTAGCTCCAGGCTTTAGAACAGGCTATCTGGTTGCACCAAAGGATCTCACCAGTCAGATGAGTAAATACCTAGGTATTATAGACCGACAGGGAGATATTTTAATGGAGCAAGCACTGGGTGAACTCATAGAGGACGGCATTATCAATAGGTACCTGAGAAAATCACTCCTAGAGTATCAAAACCGCAGAAACCATACTTGTGGACTTATCAAAAAACACTTCAGCCAAAACGTAGCATTTCAGGTTCCCACGGCGGGGCTAGCCATCTGGCTGGACTTTAAAGAAAACGTGAACCTGCTTAAGCTCAGTAATGCTTGCCAAAATGAGGGAGTTTTTATAGCCAGGAACATGCTCTATCAAGACCGAAACACCCGAGCCATGCGCCTAGGGTTTGGCCATCTAAGCCCCCAAGAGATGGATAAGGTGATCCCCATCCTAGCTGAGCAGTATAAGTTAGAAGCCCAAGTTACCCCGAGGTAACTAATAATAAAATAACACAATAAAACGTAAGTTTGCCAAGAAGTTTTGTTAATATCCGTTTGGAATAGCTATTTTTGCTCATCATGTCAGATTTAAAGTACAACTTAAGAGGTGTATCCGCAGGTAAAGAGGATGTTCACCAAGCAATAAAAAACATTGATAAAGGGGTATTCCCTAAAGCTTTCTGTAAGATCATTCCAGATATATTAACTGGAGATCCAGCCTGGTGTAATATCATGCACGCCGATGGTGCAGGAACGAAATCTTCACTGGCTTATGCCTACTGGAAAGAAACAGGCGACCTATCGGTTTGGAAAGGGATTGCACAAGATGCCATTATCATGAATCTCGATGACCTGCTTTGCGTAGGGGCAACAGACAACATCCTGTTATCTTCTACCATAGGGAGAAACAAAAACTTAGTACCTGGTGAGGTAATAGCCGCTTTGATTAACGGTACTGAAGAGATCCTCCAAGAGCTACGTGATTTAGGCGTAGGGATTTACTCCACCGGCGGAGAAACTGCCGATGTAGGTGACCTAGTACGCACAATTATTGTAGACAGTACGGTGACCTGCCGCATGAAAAGAGAGGATGTAATTACCAATGAAAAGTTTAAAGCAGGTCAAGTTATTATTGGTCTATCTTCCTTTGGACAGGCCAGCTATGAAAAAGAGTATAACGGAGGTATGGGATCCAACGGATTAACTTCTGCTCGACATGATGTTTTTAATAAAGAAATAGCCAGCAAGTACCCGGAGACTTTTGACAACCAGGTACCTGAGGAGCTTGTTTATGTTGGAAGTAAAAAGCTGACCGACAGCATCACCCTTGAAAACGGTGAAACCACAACAGTAGGCAAGCTGGTATTATCGCCAACGCGTACTTACGCTCCGGTAATCAGTAAGATCCTACAGAAACATCGCCAGGATATCGGAGGCATGATCCACTGCTCTGGTGGTGCGCAGACCAAAGTACTACACTTTATCGAGGGCTTACACATTATTAAAAACGACCTCTTCCCTACCCCAACTTTATTCGAACTCATACAAAAGGAGTCGAAAACGAGCTGGCAGGAAATGTACAAAGTATTTAATATGGGCCACCGCATGGAGATATACATCGACAAAGAGCATGCACAGTCGATTATAGATATCGCTCAATCCTTCCATATAGATGCCAAAATCATTGGACATGTGGAAGATTCAGAGGAAAAACAAGTGACGATTGAATCTCCTTACGGTACGTTCATCTACAAGTAAGAGATTGCTATATGGCTAGCTTAAAAATTATAGGATCTACAGAAACGGTAGACCTCCCTGAACTTGGACTTTCAAAAGTACCTGCAAAGATTGATACCGGTGCTAAAACCTCTGTACTGCATTGCAAGGACTTCAGAGTGGAAAAAGAAGGTGCGAAAAGGTATATATATTTTAGGCTGCAAGACGACGATAAAGAATACCGTTTCATTGTCCATAGAGAGAAAAAAGTAAAAAGCTCTTTTGGAGAATCTGAAATCAGGTATATTTTTATCACAAAAATACTTATGTTTGGAAGAGAGTATGCAATAAAATTATCTTTAAGAGATCGGTCATCCATGAAGTATCCTATGCTTCTAGGATACAACTTCTTAAAAGGTAAGTTTTTAGTTGATGTATCCAAGGATAATCTCTCTGTGAACAACGCTTAATATATACTATAAACACTTAAACACTCAATATAACGTGAAAATTGCTGTTTTATCCACGAATAAAAAACTATACTCTACCCAGCGTTTAGTGGAAGCTGCCATAAGCAGGGGGCATACTTGCGAGGTGGTAGATCACCGTAAGTGCTATGTAGGTATAGAGCAAGATAAACCTAGCTTGCATTATAAAGGGCTGGACATCGCTGGGGATTACGATGCAATTATCCCTAGAATAGGATCTTCGGTTACTTTTTATGGGACAGCTATAGTTAGGCAGTTTGAAGTAATGAATGTCATTACTGCAAATCCTAGCCAGGCAATCATGCGCTCCAGAGATAAGCTGCGCTGCATGCAGATTTTATCGGGCGCTGGCCTAGGTTTGCCCATTACTGGCTTTGCACGATCGGCCTCCGATGTGGAAGACTTAATTAAAATGGTGGGCGGCGCCCCCCTAGTAATCAAGCTACTGGAAGGAACCCAAGGTATTGGTGTGGTTCTAGCAGAAACAAAAAAAGCAGCATCTTCGGTAATTGAAGCTTTTTACGGGCTGGGAAATAATATATTAATACAGGAGTATATTAAGGAAGCTAAAGGAACAGATATCCGAGCTTTTGTGGTGAACGGCAAGGTGGTTGGCGCCATCAAACGTACCGCCAAAGAAGGAGAGTTCCGCTCCAACCTACATAGAGGAGGCACGGCAGAGGTCATCCGCCTGAATAAGAAAGAAAAAGAAACTGCCATTGCTGCAGCAAAAAAGCTTGGCCTAACTGTCTGCGGTGTGGATATGCTCCCCTCTAGCAGAGGACCATTAATTTTGGAAGTAAACTCCTCGCCGGGCCTTGAAGGTATAGAAAAGGCCACTGGAAAAGATATCGCCAAGGAGATCATCATGTATCTGGAAAAAGAATACGAAACAAAAGCTGCAAAAAGCCCAACAAAGAAAAGACGCAGTCGCGCATCGAGTAAGCTCTAAAATGTGTATATTCCTTCGCACTGAAAGGCAGCATGTTGGGATTTTAGTGCGATAGGCAATTTTTTGAGGTGATTGTATCACCTCTTTTCAATTGACGCGAAAAATATGTTGGAATATACGTAACTTTGAGCAAAATTTCATTCACTTAAGAACATTGCCGTGAGGCAATACAAAGCAAAACACAAGCTATGGCAAATATAGTAGCAATAATAGGACGCCCAAATGTGGGTAAATCCACTCTTTTTAACCGTCTTACACAATCTAGAAAAGCTATCGTTGATGATGTCAGTGGCGTTACTCGTGATCGACATTACGGGAAATCCGAATGGACAGGTAAAGAGTTCACTGTCGTTGACACGGGAGGTTACGTACTAGGCTCGGACGATATTTTCGATGTTGCTATACGAGACCAAGTATTAATAGCAATTAAAGAAGCTACCGTCATACTTTTTATGGTGGACGTGAAAACTGGGATCACAGACCTAGACGATGAAGTCGCCCACATCCTGCGGCAAAGTAATAAACCTGTCTACCTGGTAGTAAATAAAGTAGATAGCGGACAACAACATCTGGAGTCGGCAGAATTTTATAGCCTAGGACTGGGTGAACTCTACCAAATTTCTGCCATTACAGGCTCGGGAACTGGAGAGTTATTGGACCAGGTTATTCAACACTTTCAGGAGGATTCGGTGGATGAGCTCAACATCCCAAAATTTGCAATATTAGGGAGACCCAATGTGGGGAAGTCATCACTGACCAACGCTCTTATTGGTGAAGAACGAAATATCGTTACGCCAATAGCTGGAACAACAAGAGACTCTATTAGTATATACTACAATAAATTTGGTCATGAGTTCCTACTTGTAGATACAGCAGGGCTGCGTAAGAAGAAGAAGGTTCACGAGGACATCGAGTTTTATTCGGTCATGCGAAGCCTTAGAGCATTAGAAGATGCCGATGTTATTCTTCTTATGATAGACGCTGAAACGGGGATGGAACAGCAAGACCTCAGCATCTTTAGTCTAGCGATAAAAAACCGTAAAGGTGTTGTCATCCTGGTCAACAAGTGGGATTTAATAGAAAAGGACAATAAAACGATGTCTAAAGTCAAAAGCGACATCCAAGAGAAAATCGCTCCTTTTTCCGACATCCCTATTTTATTTATCTCTGCAACGGAGAAGCAGCGTATATTCAAAGCAATAGAAGCTGCACAAAAGGTGTATGACAACAAAGTGAAGAAGATTCCTACTTCCAAGCTAAATAGCGTACTGCTGGAAGCTATAGAAAACTACCCTCCTCCAGCCGTAAAAGGGAAATACATACGTATAAAGTATGTGACCCAAGTTGGAAGCGGTCATTCTCCAGTTTTCGCATTCTTTTGTAATTTACCACAATACATCAGGGAGCCCTACAAGCGTTATCTAGAAAATAAGATTCGGGATAACTTTGATTTCTCGGGTGTTCCCATCCAAATTACTTTTAAACAAAAATAATCCATCATAAGAAAATTAATACTATGAATTCTGATCTGGTTATTTACAATACCTTAAGTAGAAAAAAAGAAAAGTTTGAACCCTTAAACCCACCACTAGTCGGCCTATATGTTTGCGGCCCCACAGTTTATAGTGATGTACATTTAGGGAACTGTAGGACTTTTGTTTCCTTCGATATTATCTATCGCTATTTACTTCACTTAGGGTATAAAGTCAGATATGTTCGTAATATTACTGACGCAGGGCACCTGGAGGGAGATCGCGATGAAGGGGACGATAAGTTCTCAAAAAAGGCGAAACTCGAGCAACTAGAGCCCATGGAAATTGTCCAAAAATATACCGTTGGCTTCCACGATATGCTAAGGATGTTCAATACTTTACCCCCTAGCATTGAGCCTACAGCAACGGGCCACATCATCGAGCAGATAGAAATCGTTAAGCAGATCATAAAAAACGGTTATGCATATGAGGTCAATGGTACCGTATATTTTGATGTAGAAAAATACACCAAAGAATACAACTATACTATCCTGACCAACCGGAAACTAGAAGAGCTACTGGCGAACACAAGGGAGCTTGGAGGACAAGACGAGAAACGCGGCCGCCTAGATTTCGCGCTATGGATAAAAGCCAAACCAGAGCATCTGATGCAATGGCCATCGCCTTGGGGCAATGGTTTCCCAGGCTGGCATATTGAGTGCTCGGCGATGAGTCACAAGTATTTAGGAGACGAGTTTGACATTCACGGAGGAGGTATGGATTTAGCAGCAACACACCACACCAATGAAATTGCTCAATCTCAAGCGTATATCGGAAAGCAGCCTGCACGTTTCTGGATGCATACCAATATGCTGACAGTGAACGGAACACGCATGTCTAAATCTGCAGGAAATGGTTTCTTGCCGATGGAACTATTCACAGGCGACCACCCCCTGTTAAACAAAGGGTACTCCCCGATGACGGTCCGCTTCTTTATGCTCCAAGCGCATTACAGAAGTACTTTGGACTTCTCCAACGATGCTCTTGAGGCTGCAGAAAAAGGATACAGAAGACTGATGAATGCCATTGGCCTACTCGAGAAAATCGAGCCTAGAGGTAAAAAGAGCACCCTAAAACTTCAAGAGTATAAGGACCGCTTCTATGCAGCCATGAATGACGATTTCAATACACCCATTCTACTGGCGGAAATATTTGAGCTGGTACGCCTGATAAACTCCATATACGATGGTAAAACCGCTATATCTCCCGAGGAACTAACTGAACTTTCTGAGATGATCCATGGATTTGTATTTGATGTACTGGGATTGAAAGACGAAGGTAGCGACTCTCAAAACAACGATACCGATGGTTTGATGGATATCATTATCGACATTAGAAATAAAGCCAAAGAAGACAGGGACTTTGAAACATCCGATAAAATCCGTGAAAGCCTTCAAGAAATTGGAATCCAAGTGAAAGATGGGAAAGAAGGAACGGTTTGGAATAAGATTTGATAGAAAGGCAGTATGATACCAAAAATGCTAAAAAACCAACTCTTAACCGCGTTGGTGTTGTTGATTCTTTGCACACCTTTTGCCAGTTACGCACAACTCCCTGAACATGTAGCTAGCCTGCTAGAGGTGGATCGTACGGCAGCTCATCTTTCAAAAACGGAAAGCCCCCACAAAGGTCTTTCTTATATGATTGATAAAGAGTCGTCTTTCTTTGTTCCAGTAAAGGTCAATGCTAAGAACTACTTAGATAACCGCCCCAATATCCCAGATGTACTCAGCTGGAAACCTTATTTCGCATTGGTATCTAGAAGCTTTGACTTTGGAGTTACCAGTGGAAGCATAGAGTTTCAGCGCATGGGCGCCATTAAAAGGTACGGGAATTACATCACGATCTGGAAAAGAGACCGCAAAGGAAGGTGGAAGGTCAACCTACGTGCCGAAGTAGAGAACTACGGTAAGCAGGCTGATAGGAAGATGAATTACCTAGAGCCAGATAGTGCCTGGTATTTAAAGCACCGCTCAAAAAAGAGACTTGGTGAGCGAGAGGATATTGTCTTACAAACCGATCAGCTGTATGCAACTGTTTTAAAGGCTGACAACCAAACTGCATTTACAGAATTTCTGGCTGAGGACACGTACTTTTACTACCCTTGGGCTCCAGCCATGCACAAAAAGGAAGAGGTGATCTCTTACTTTAAGAAAAATAGACTTGAAATCATCACTGAACCGCACGATGTAGGTAGAGCCTATAGCGGTGAATATGCCTACACCTCGGGAACTGCCTCGGTTCACACGCCTGAAAAGGTCATCAAATTCAATTACATACGAGTTTGGCAAGTCGACCAAGAAAGCTACGAGTGGAAGGTGCTCTTAGAAATGCTCTTTGAGCGCTAAGGGGCAAATACGACACAAGTAGGGCTGGGGATTTTGACCCTGGCCTTTGTATCTTTTAAAGAGCCATCTTTTTTATCCCGATCAAAAACTACCAGCTCATTACTTAGCTGATTGGCAACAATCAAGAACCTCTCATCCGGGCTCAGCGCAAAGCTACGAGGCCCACTACCGCTCACGCTATACACCTGCTTTTTCTTGATTGTACCGTCTTTATTAACCCCGAAATGGGTAATGGTTTCTGCATCCAATCTATTACTGGCATATAAGTCAGATCCGCTAGAGGTAATCCGTATCTCGGCGGCCCCATTTTCTCCTTTAAATTCTTCGGAATTAATATCCACTACCTCCACCCTTTCCCATTTGCCAGCCTCTTTCTTTAGGTGCACGATCTTTCCGTCTAGCTCACCAAGGACATACATATGATTGAGCTCAGGATGAAATACCACATGTCTAGGGCCCGATCCTTTAGGCAGCTCAACAACCTCTTTTTCAATCACCTCTAGCTCATGACTTTTAGAAGACACCTCAAAGACATATATCTTATCGGTCCCTAGGTCTTGCACGTAAAAGTTTCCGTCGTGTGGACTAACAAATGCAGAGTGCACATGAGACTGCTCCTGCCTACTGGGATGCACGCTACTTCCCTTAAACGGAAAGGATTTCAAATGCGTTAGTGCGCTACTTGCAAAGCTATAAAAGCTGATAGACCCCATGTAATTGGAGACTGCAAGAACCGATTTATCGGGATGAAGGGACACATGGCACGGGCTAGCTCCATAGCTCGGTAAGCTCTGCAACTCTTTTGAATTATTCTTCAAGTCAAAAAGCCGCACTTTGGAATCCTCTTCTGAAAGCTCATTTACAACAAAAAGAAAATTCCTAGTGGAGTCTAGTGCTAAAAACGATGGGTTTGGAGTTTTGATTGTAGATCTCAGCTTGAACTCTAGGGACCCCGGCGTGAATTCATATCCGTAAATACCGTCGCTGCTTGTTCCCTCGGTGTAAGTTCCAACGTAAAAAACAAAATTTTCCTGCGCATTTCCCTTTACCGCTATCAAAAGACCTATAAACACCCCTATATATGTATTTAAAAACCTATTTTTCATTTTGTTAAATATGGTTAAAAGTGAGCGAAAGGCCGCCAATAAACGTAACTTAGCTTGATTTAGAATTGTTAAAATAGCATTTCAATTTTACTAGTCGGCATATTCTTTATAAATTTAGCACTTTCACAGAATAAACTGGTAAATTTGTGGAGTTTTGGATAATTATTAATTCGAATGAAGTATAACATACAAGTTATTTGGTCCCTATTATTGGTAATAGGTTGTTCAGTGTCGTTAGCTCAAGAGAAGCTCATTGATCGGGTAGTTGCTACGGTAGGAACCAGTACTATATTACAATCAGAGATTGAAAATGAATATACGCAGGCTTTAATTCAAGGGATGCAGCCGAATGAAGAGTATAAATGCTATTTACTTCAGCAGCTCCTTACTCAAAAGCTATTAGCCCAACAAGCAGCCATTGACTCTATTGAAGTGTCAGAATCAGAGGTAGACGACGAACTCAATAGAAGGATGCGCTTTATGACCCAGCAAGCTGGAGGCAAAGAAAGACTAGAAGAGTTCTTAAATAGATCCACTCTGCAATATAAAGAAGAGATGCGCCCGCATATAGGTGAACTGCTCTTAGCACAGCGTATGCAGCAGCATATCATGCAAAAGATTGACGTAACACCTTTAGAAGTAAAACGCTATTTCGACGGACTTGATCAAGATAGTTTACCGTATTTCAACACGGAAGTTGAAATTGGACAGATCGTTATGTATCCTAAACTAACACGTGAGGAGAAAGAACAATTCCGCAAGAGGGCCGAAGATTTAAGACAACGAGTGCTTGATGGGTCGGACTTCGGTACTGTAGCTAGGCTGTATTCTGAAGATGGATCTTCTGTCCACGGTGGAGAGTTAGGATTCGCTACAAGAGAAACGTATGTTAAAGAATTTTCAGCACAAGCCTTTAAATTAAAAGAAGGAGAAATTTCCGAAGTTTTCGAGACGGAGTATGGTTTTCATTTCCTGCAAGTACTTGCCCGTAGAGGTGAGGAAGTGAATGTCCGTCACGTACTAATAAAAATAAAGCCTACCAATGAGGCTCTGGCAAGAACTAAAGAAAAGCTAGATTCCATACAGCAAGATGTTGTTAGCGGTAAAATCCCGTTCCATACAGCTGCTTCTCTGCATTCAGATGATAAAAACACCAAGTTCAATGGAGGTATGCTCATCAACGAACAATCAGAGAATAGAACTACTTTAATTCCAGTTGACGAATTGGATGTGGAGACTTTCAGAGCTATTGATGCAGTAGAGGAAGGTAAGTTTTCAGATACTTACCAGTTTACCGAACAAAGAGAGGGTAAAATTGGCTACAAGTTCAATTACTTAAAAAGAAGAATTCCTCCACATGAGGCGAATTTAGACCAAGATTACGCTAAAATTCAAGATGCAGCGATGCAGGATAAAATCAACAGAAAGCTAAGCGAGTGGTTTGAAGGTAGAAGACTTAAAACTTACATAAACATCCACGAAGATTTTCAACGCTGTGATGAGCTGAAGATATGGACCGAAGATAGTGGACAGGTCGTTGCTTCATCAAACTAAAACAACATTCACTAGATATTTAAAAGCCTTTAGAATCCTCGTACTCTAAAGGCTTTTTTAATTCTATTCTTTAACGTTTATCACTTTCCCATAGGCGTCGTAGTACAGCCCCTCATCAGTCACCACCACACGAGCATCTGGATAATCGGAGTTGTATTGGCGGCTATCCTCATTTCGAATCACATTACACCAATTCTTCCCTATTGTCACTTTAACATTCCCATTCTGATCAATAAACTTAAACACACCTTCTTGATCTTGCACCAGCGCGTAGTGAGATTCTTGGAAGTAATCAAATGCCAGCTTATACTGATCACTCACTACTAGCTCTCCTTGGGTATTCAAATAGCCACAGTAGCCCTTTACATTTTGCACAGCTGCTCTACCATCGTGAAATGACCTGGCATCATCGAATCCCATTTTAGGTAAATCTATGCTCACCTTTCCCGTTTTATCGATAAAATAGTACTCCCGATGCTTTATATTCTCCTCATCTACAGCCATTTTCTCTTAAAGCAATAAACCATCTGAGAAATATCCTATGCGCTTATGGTATTCGTCTTTAGTCAGTAGTCCCTTTTTATCGAATATTCTAACTAAGCCTGGGTCTCCTTTATTTGCGGTATAGAAGTAACCTTCATTATATTGAATATCGTGAAACACGCTTGGCAGAAACTCTTTAAATTCAGAGTCGAAAACTCCCACATTCCCCAAATAGTAGGCAGGCTTCTTAGCTTTGCTCTTAGAGCTTACTATGGAGCTGTCTTCAAAAACCTCGAACTCTTCCGGGTCTTCAACTTTCTCCACTCGCCAATATTCATCGCCTAAGTATGTGATGTTCTCATACCAGGTGATATTGATGTATGGATCTTGAAAGCGCTGAACACTTTGGTCCCGTACATCCACAATATGCTCTCCACCTCGTTTTTCAAT
>DXEZ01000152.1 GCA_019114715.1 Candidatus Sphingobacterium stercoripullorum
GTTATATTCCTCCGCTCTTATGGATAAGTTTTTTAATACTGCTAGTTTCACCAAATAAGACAAGGACATCGTCTTTTTCTAAAACGGTATGGGAGTTTGCTATTCCTGAGGCTTCTTTCTCCACCTTCATCTGGTTGCCCTTCTTGTCGATTTGGGTCTTAAGCGTAGTAAGTACTATCACTTGATACTTATTAGTAAAGTCTGCCTCTTTTAAACTCATCCCTGCATAGCGTGCAGGAACTACCATCTCTATAATACTGTAGTTATCCGAAATTTTAAAAGAATCGATTATATCTACGTTGTCCAGCCGCATCGCTAAACGCTCTGCCGTTTCTTCCTCAGGCATGACGTACTCTTGAATATTCATTGCTTCAAGTACAGTTTTCTGAAGACCAGAGACAACCCTTCCTATTATTCGCTTTACACCCAGCTGCTTTAACAAAGCCGTGGTCAATAACGACGCCCCCTCATCTTCACCAATTGCAACAATTACCGCATCACTATCTTTCAAAGGCAATGCTCCAACTGCTGATTTATCAGTGGAATCTAAGCAGACCGTATGGGTTATCTTATCCTTTAACTGCTCTACCAACTCCATATTTAAATCCGCACCAATGACCTCATGACCCAATTCAGTGAGGTGGGTAGCTAAAGATTGTCCGAAATGACCGAGTCCTAATACTATATATTTCATTAAAACATTATTTTTTCTGTCGGATATTTATACGTCCTACTTTTGGTGTCTTTAATAAGTGCTACTATAATTGTCAGGAGACCTACCCTACCTACAAACATCGTGACAACAAGTATGATTTTTCCAGCACTGTTTAAATCCTGAGAAGCTCCTAAGCTTAGACCACAAGTACAATATGCGGAAATGGATTCAAAAATTAAAGTCTTTGAAGAAAGATGAGGATTGGTAATAACTAGCAGCAGAAAGCTTATTCCTATAGCGACAAAAGAAAGCACAATGATTGCAAAGGCTTTCTGGACGGATTCATGCATAATCTTCCGTTTATAAAGCTCTATATTCTCTTTACCTTTTGCCAGGGAAAATACATTTAAAACTGCAATAGCCACGGTAGTAACTTTTACACCACCACCTGTAGACCCTGGAGATGCCCCGATCCACATTAAAACGGAAAACAATAACAATGTTGGAGCCCCTAAAGTTGCAACATGCATATTATTAAACCCTGTGGATCTCGCCGAATTGGCCATAAAAAAAGAAGCGGAGAACTTACCAAACAAACTTTCATCTTCTAGTAAAGCACCGTCGTATTGAAAAATTAAGAAAAACAGCGTAGCAGCTGCAATTACTAGGAGGTTACAGGTTAAAATAAATTTAGAGTTGAAACTAAAGACCTGCGGTTTATAAATATGTTGCTTGTGTAAGACAAACCTTTTGACCAATGCAGTGAGTTTTGTTTTAAAATAGATGTAGGTATTATTTACTAGGCTAAATCCTAACCCACCAAAGATCAAGGTGAATGTTAGGGCCAGCTGCAGGCCGTAATTATGACGAAATAGGGTATTAGTCATCCCGCCATCAATGGTGGTGAATCCCGCATTACAAAAAGCTGAAATAGAATGAAAGGCTGCAAAAAACACCTTCTCTCCAACCGAATTAAAAGTATAGTCTTCTAAAGAAATAAAAATCAATACCCCACCAATAATCTCAAATAAGAAAGTGATAAATATAATCTTCAATAGCGTAGATACTACGGAACCTAACTTTGTTTCCCCTAATATCTCCCCATACATGAGCTGATTTTTGAAAGAGAAGCCCCCGGAGAAAAAATATCCAAAGAAACCCGTGAAGGTCATAATCCCCAACCCTCCTACTTGCATTAATACCATGATTACAAACTTTCCATAAAAACTCAGTTGACTACTGACATCAACAACGGTCAACCCAGTAATGGAAACGGCACTCGTTGACATAAACATCGCATCAATAAAAGACAAGGAAATCCCATGAGATGAAGCCCTAGGAAGCATCAGTAGGCCAGAGCCTATAAATATCAGCATCAGATAGCTGATAATAAATAAGATCGTGGGGTTGAAATAAAAGTTATCAAACAAGAGGCTGTTTTTTGACAGCTCGGCTACAAAGATTATAGCGACCCCTACATAAATCCATTCTGGTCCTTTAAAAAACTCTAGTAGATCTATGTTGGAGTTTCTTCCTAAAGCAACTAGGAAAAAGTAAACAAATACAAATAAAGAGGCGTAATGAGGTATTCTAAGCCGCTTGTAACCAATAACAGAGACTGTCAGAAACAAGCCATTTAAAACCGCTAAAAAATAAAATACTCCTTTAAGGATGATTTCATAAGAATAATAAACTTTTAGCTGCTTACGCTCCAAATACCCAACATGAAAAATAACATAGCAAAAGCAAACCAGACTCATATAAAACATGAACCTGCTGATTTGCTTTTCATACCGGTTGAAAACGTAACTAAGTTCTAATAATACTTCTTCAAACCGTTTTAACATATTTTATCTTTTTCATCTGAAACTCGCATCTACGCTAATTTTCTTTTTTGTCTTTTTCTTTAAACAACCTCCGGAAAAACCCTTTACTTTTTTTAACTGCGGTCTTAGTTTCTTTGACTCTTTCCTGTGCCGATTGTGCTTGAGCAAGCAGTTTTGCCTCTCTCTCTGGACTAATCCCGGCGGTTTGTTTAATTCCATCGAATAAACTTTGCCACAGAGTTTTAAAGAAAGTATGCTCTGGCACACGTTTATAATTTATATTTCCTACATGGTATTTGTTATTAGCATCAGGGTTACTGTCGTTAATTAAAATCGAATTAACTAAAAAAGAGAGGACGCCTCTAGAGCTTCTCCTCTTAGTATTATCTTTTTGTAGAATGCTCACCTTTAAATGATCATAATCAAATCTAAAATCTCCCCAATTTCTATAGTCATTGGCTTGCATATCGAAGCTTATTTTCCGAATATTTCCCGAGGTAATTTCAATGTTTAATAGGGGCCGTAGAATTCGATTGAATGATTTTGCGTTCATCCTTCCCAAGGTCCCTTTATAAGTGTGTGCACCTTCGGAACTTGTCATATCAAAACCAAATTGGACATTAAACCTACCTTGATTAAGTAGCTTGGAAGTTAAGTCCGCCCGCATAAATTTGTCTTCAGCCAAAGCAATAGAATCGTTAGTTACATGCGTTACTGTCCCAGTAGTTCCATTAAAAGCTATAGACCCTTCACGGTAATATTTTCCACTGAACTCAAAATAAGTGACATCCACATTATCTAAAAAAACAGAATCTACTTTGATCCTTCGATCTGCTTTCATGAGCTTTTGATGCGGAGAATCGCCAATTTTATTTTCAGGCTTTTTGGGGTAGCTTTTATCCGTTGAAATATCTGCTTTCCCCGATTTAATATATATCTTATCGGCTATAATAGCCCCTTCATCTAGGAGTGTTCTTAGCTGTAACCCTTGAGCAGAAACCTGTTCAAAATGCAGATCCGCCATAGTAACGTTTCTCCCTTTTTGCTTGTAAAAGGAACGCTTATCCATTTTAGGGTGAATATTCACCCCGTGGATATAAAGCTCACCTTGGGTGGTTGATAGCAGTACACTGTCCAAGCTCGCAACATAATAGCCGTCATCAAGCTCATGTTCAAAAGAGCCGGTTTTAACGGTAATATTTTTAGTATAGTAAAACCTACTACTGTCGCTTTTGGAGTTTTCATCTATTAAAAGGTCGTCAACCTGAATATCTACAGCACCAATCGATAATTCAGTAGTATCCTTATCCATAAACTTCTTATGGCTAATTTGCGCCTGATCAATCTTTATCTTATCCACCTTCACCGACTCCAAAACGTCCTGTATCGACGAATAGAGATCTTTCTTATCCGATTCTACAGAATCTTTTTTGGCCGCTGGAAAATGGAATATTTCTATTGCTGGTTTATCGATAGCTATCAAGTTTAGCTCCATTTGTTTTTTCTTCCAAGCTTTCCAGATCTGCACTCCTTTTACTGCTATACGATCAACCTCTAAAAAGTAAAGATGATCTGGAGCAATACTATCGGCTTGAAGCTGCTTGTAAACATTGGTGTCGGCAATCAGCTTTACGCGATCCAGATTCACATTACCTAAGGTGAGGTTAAAATCCAAATTGTCGTAACTCAATTTATATAACCCGCCCGATGCCTTAGTCACCGCCTTTTCAATTTCATTTTGAATGAGTGGCTTCCAGTGTTTTTTTAAATATATAACAGCCCCAGTGATAGTTAATGCTAAAACAAAAAATATAAGGGCTACCCATTTCCAAACTCTATTCATGTGCTGCTTTATTGAAAAACAAATAATTAGATCAAAGGTTTTTATTGCATATTACCCTCGGTTATCTTCATTCCTGTATATGCTTAGATAATTCTCATACCTTGAATAAGCTATTTTTCCTTCCTCCACTTGTTTTATTACTTCGCATGCTGGCTCACTAATGTGCCTACAGTTATCGAATCTACATTGGTTTAATAGCTGACGCATCTCTGGAAAGTAATGCGCTAATTCGTCATTTTGGATATCTATTATCCCCAGCTCTTTTATTCCTGGTGTGTCAATTATATCTCCACCAAAGCTCAGGTGAATCATTTCAGCAAAGGTTGTGGTGTGCTTACCCTTTTCCGACCAATCTGAAACATCGCCAACTCTTAACTCTGCGCTGGGCTCAAGGGCGTTAATGAGCGTGGACTTGCCAACACCCGAATGACCAGAAACCAGGGTTGTTTTATCCTTTAGCAACTCTTTTAACTGGTCGATGTTTTCACCCGATTGTGCGGAGACTTCTATACACTGATACCCAAGAGGCTCATAAATTTCCTTAAAATCATGGAGCATCTCGCGGCCTTGCTCCGTATACAAATCTATCTTATTGAAGACCAGCACGGCCGGTATGCTATAAGCCTCAGCTGTGACCAGGAAACGATCGATAAACCCTAATGAAGTCGGTGGATAGGCTAAAGTAACCACTAATATCGCTTGGTCTAAATTTGCGCCAATAATATGGACTTGTTTAGATAGGTTCACAGACCTACGAATGATGTAGTTTTTACGGTCTTTTAATTCAGTAATCACGCCGGTTTGCTGCTCTTCATCAATTTCTATTTTAACCCTATCTCCAACAGCTACAGGATTGGTTGTTCTTAGCCCTTGGATACGAAACCTCCCTTTAATCTTACAGCTGTATACCTCATTATTTTCAGCTAAAACCTGATGCCAGCTCCCCGTAGATTTAATAACCAAACCATTAAGCTCCATAATCCTGTATTTTATAATGTATTGACAATATTAAACAAAACTCGTTAAAATTTCTTAATGTAAGCAAAAATGGTTTATTACCTTTGTAGTGAATGCATCACAAAAATCAATTCAACGTGAAAAAACTTTTTCTTTTAGATGGAATGGCCTTGATTTATAGGGCATACTTTGCTTTGAGTAGAAACCCAAGAGTTACCTCTTACGGATTAAATACTAGTGCAGTTTTTGGTTTTACAAATACTCTTTTGGATGTTCTAAATAACCAAAGGCCTACGCATATAGCAGCCGTTTTCGACACGGATAAACCCACTATCAGGCACCTAGAATATAAAGACTATAAAGCCCATCGGGAGGCCATGCCAGAGGATTTAGCAGCTTCAATTCCTTATATATTTAGGCTTTTAGAAGGGTTTCATATCCCGGTAATTACTAAAGACGGGTATGAAGCAGATGACATTATAGGCACCTTAGCAAAAAAGGCAGAAACTGTAGGCTTCGAAACCTATTGTATGACTCCAGATAAAGATTTTGCACAGTTAGTTTCAGAAAAAATACACCTCTATAAACCAGCAAGGATGGGTTTCGGAGCTGAAGTTATCCAGGTAAATGATGTACTAAAAAAGTGGGAGGTAGAAAATGTCTCTCAAGTCATAGATATCTTAGGCTTATGGGGAGATGCGGTAGATAACATACCGGGAGTCCCTGGGATTGGAGAAAAGACCGCAAAAAAACTCATCAAGGAGTATGGGTCGATTGAAGGCATCCTAGGAAACACCGACAAGCTGAAAGGCAAGCAAAAAGAAAATCTCGAAAATTTTGCCGATCAGGCACTAATATCTAAAAAACTTGCAACTATCTTACTTGATGTACCCGTAGATTTCGATGCAGAAGAGTTAATTTTAAAAGATTACAACCAAGAAGCATTGGAAAGCCTATTTGTGGAGCTGGAATTTAGAACCTTGGGAAAAAGGATCTTTGGAGAATCCTTTTCTGTAGCTGGAGGGCAAGACCCTAGCGGGCAGATGAATTTATTTGCTCAAAATACGGCAGATACAAGCTCAGCACCATCAGGTTCATCGCCTAGCAGCATAGAGATTAGAAATATAGAGAGCGTCAAACCGAGATACGAACTTATCGAAGATATAGACGGAGTAAAAGCTCTAAGTAAGTTATTAATACAAGCCGACGCTTTTGCCTTTGATACCGAAACCAGCGACCTAGATGTCTACAAAGCTTCCTTAGTGGGTATTTCGGTGGCTTTACGTAAGGAAAATGCGCATTACATTCATTTCGATGAAAACAAAGAACGAACTGAAGAAATTTTAGCCTTACTAGAGCCCGCATTTACCAATCCAAAATCCTTGAAAATTGGCCACAATGCTAAATACGACATTCAGGTATTAAAGAATAATGGAATCGAGGTTAAAGGCCCTTTATTTGACACCATGGTGGCCCATTATTTATTGGATGCAGATACCAGGCACAACATGGACACCTTGTCTGAAACATATTTAAACTACACACCCATCCCCATAGAAACACTCATCGGCCCTAGGGGGAAGAATCAAAAATCGATGCGTGATTTAAGCGATAAAGTAATCATGCCTTATGCCTGCGAGGATGCGGATGTTACTTGGCAACTTTATGAATGCTTTTTACCTCTTTTAAAAGAGGCACATGTGTTAGAGCTAGCAGAAAATGTAGAATTTCCTCTGATCTATGTTTTAGCTAACATGGAATCAAATGGGGTGAAACTCGATGTAGCTGCCCTTAAAAGCCTAAGCGAAAAGCTACAAACAGTTATTACAGAAATAGAAAATACGATTTACGAAAAAACAGGTGTCACCTTTAATATTTCTTCTCCAAAACAACTGGGAGAAGTATTATTTGACCACCTGAAGCTAGATCCAAAAGCAAAAAAAACGAAAACCGGCCAATATAAAACTGGCGAAGATGTTCTTTTAGGGCTGGCATCTAAATCAGATATCGTACAAGATATTTTAGAGTATAGACAAATAAAAAAATTACTTTCTACTTACGTTCTTGCGCTTCCAGAATTAATAAACCAATCTACTGGGCTGATCCATACCTCGTACAATCAAGCAATTACCTCTACCGGTCGTCTAAGTTCGACACATCCTAACCTACAAAATATACCTATCCGTACAGAGTTAGGTAGAGAGGTCAGAAAAGCATTCGTCCCCAGAGATCCTGACAATCAGATCCTTTCTGCCGACTACTCACAAATAGAATTGCGGATTATGGCTGAGTTAAGCGACGATGCAAACATGAAAGAAGCATTTGAAAAGGGGCTGGACATCCATAGGGCAACAGCTGCGCGAGTTTATGGAGTAGAATTAGAGGAAGTCACCTCCGAACAACGTAGAAATGCAAAAGCCGTCAACTTCGGTATTATTTATGGTCAATCTGCTTTTGGTTTATCCCAAAGCCTAGGAATTTCACGAAAGGAAGCAGCAGATATCATCAAGCAGTACTTCAAGCAGTATCAAGGCATCCAAAATTACATGAGCCAAATCGTAGAAGAAGCAAAAGAGAAGGGCTATGTAGAGACCATCTTAAAGCGAAGGAGATACCTCCGAGATATTAACTCTGCCAATAGAACGGTTCAGGGTTATGCGGAGAGAAACGCCATAAATGCACCCATTCAAGGTTCCGCTGCGGATATGATTAAGGTTGCCATGATCGATATTCAAAAAGAACTGGATGCTCAAAAGTTAAAATCAAAGATGATTATGCAGGTGCATGACGAATTGGTATTTGATGTGCCCAAAACTGAAGCCGAGATAGTAAAAAAAATCATTAACGAAAAAATGACTCAAGCCATTCCTTTAAGTATTCCCCTAATTGTAGATATTGGGGCTGGTGAAAACTGGCTTGAAGCGCATTAAACCTACATTGGTGTAAAATATATGCTGGCTCAGGTCTTTTGATTTGAGCCGTTTTTTTTATAGAAATTCTGGCCCCTTCATTTAAAACTGAACTTTCAGTGTGTTTTGATAAAAGACAATTCTTTCTTTTCAACTTGGATCTTTTTTAAAATTATTGGCACAATATATTGGGTAGAAAGCATACTTATTTCAAAAATGAGCTCAATACGTAATTTAGTTTTATCTTTGTATTAGTTTATTTGTTTATAATTGCACATGAAATTCCATAAAGAGGGATATGTCTCATTATTTTTAGTCCTTTTAATAATAGTTATATTACAAGGGCTTGTTGCCTATTTTGGGGCCGCTGAATGGTTTAGATGGTTTATTCACATTTTGTCAGCTTTTCTGCTGATCACCATTCTTCAGTTTTTTAGAAGCCCATCAAGGGACATTCAAAGGGACGAAAAAACTATTTTATGTCCAGCAGACGGGAAAGTCGTTGTTATTGAGGAAACGCAAGAAAACGAATATTTCAAAGATAAAAGACTTCAAGTTTCTATCTTCATGTCACCTACAAATGTGCATGTAAACAGAAACCCAATCTCTGGAGTCGTTAACTATTTCAAATATCACCCTGGAAAATACTTGGTGGCTTGGCATCCGAAATCCTCAACGGATAACGAAAGAACGAGTATCGTGCTCAAGGATGCTCAAGGTAAAGAAGTCTTAATGAGACAAATTGCTGGTGCTATGGCAAGACGGATAGTTTGGTATATTAAGGAGGGGGACCGTGTAGAACAGGGAGAAGAATTTGGCTTTATAAAATTTGGATCTAGAGTGGATTTATTTTTACCACTTGATAGCCAAATCAACGTAAATATCGGACAAAAAGTAATTGGTGGTAAAACTATCATAGGGAAAATATAAACCCCTTACTCCCAACATTCCCCTTATAATTTCACACTAAATTAACAGTAGCTTGAGTAATTTTGTGAGCAACTTTAATGGAGAATAATATGGGAATTAGCAAACTAGCCTTTTACATTTCTTTAGGGATATCCTTAATAATTGGTTCTTTAAGCTTTTATTACGAGAGGGCTTGGCAGACCCCAGTCTTATTATTTTTCATAGTACTACTGCTTTTATATTTAGCCATAAGCTACCTGATCGAACGATTTGTATATGAGAGAATCAAGGTGATTTATAAATTAATTCACAACCTAAAACTAGGTAAAAACTTAAAGGGTGCATTAGGAAAGCAAGTAAGTCAGGATCCCCTAAGTGATGCTGAGCGGCAAGTTAGGGACTGGGCGACGACCAAAACAAAAGAAATAGCTCAATTAAAAGAGCAAGAGAAATTCCGAAGAGAGTTCCTCTCCAACATTTCCCATGAATTTAAAACTCCGCTGTTTTCAATACAGGCATACATTGAAACTCTTCAAGACGGAATGCTTGAAGAGGATATACAAACTGCGCAATCCTTTCTACAAAAGGCATCAAAAAACATTGATCGATTAGCCTATCTAATAGGAGACTTAGACGATATATCTAGGTTAGAAAGCGGAAAGTTTGATTTGGAATTTTCTAAGTTTGATATCATAGGCTTAATAAAAGAATCGATGGATTTGATGGAAAAAAAAGCGGAGCAAAATCAAATAAAACTTATTCCTCGCTTTAACCTACAAACGCCTGTTTATGTGCAAGCAGATAAACATCGAATCCAGCAAGTGTTAACCAACCTCATCGATAATTCTATTAAGTACGGAACAAAAGGCGGTACGACGAAAATATATGTCTTTCAATTATTGGAACAAGTTTTAATAGAAGTCACAGACGATGGGCAAGGAATAGAGGAAAAAAATTTAAGCCGGATTTTCGAGAGGCTGTACCGAGTAGATAAAGACAGGTCTAGAACTATTGGTGGTTCTGGTTTAGGTCTAGCTATTGTCAAACATATTGTCGAAGCGCACAACCAAAATGTGCACGCTAGAAGTACCGTCAACATAGGCACCACGGTCGGATTCACTTTAAAAAAAGCATCTAATTAATAAACCTTAACACTAACTTTCCAATTTGTTAACATTAAATTAACAATTAGGTTATACATTTGTTAGCATATAGCTTTATATCATGTCATTAAACAATATCTTTTCTTATTTCGTTCCCAAAGACAAAAAATTCTTCCCGCTTTTTGAACAAGCAGGCGAAAATTTAGTCACCATGTCTTTACTTTTTAAAGAAAGGTTATCCAAGGCGTCTACACCTGAAGCCAGTGAAATAACTAAAGAAATAGATCGTCTAGAAGGTAAAGGTGATAACATAACGCACCAAATCCATCTGGAACTGGGCAAAAACTTTATCACTCCATTCGATAGGGAAGATATCCATTCATTGGCCAACTCGTTAGATGATGTTGCAGATATGATTTATGGTGCTTCTCAAAAAATGGAAGTTTATAAATTAGATAAACCCAATAAAGCCATGTTTGAGTTAAGTGATTTAATCCACGAGGCGTGCTGTCATATTAAAACTGCAGTCATTGAATTAAAAAACTTGAAAAATATCCGAAAGATTACCGACTCCTGCATTCGTATAAATAGTGTTGAAAATAAGGCCGATAATATTTTTGACAAAGCTGTAGCAGAATTATTTGACTTTGAGAAGGATGCAATAACATTAATAAAGTACAAAGAGATATTATCTATTCTGGAAGATGCTACTGATAAATGTGAAGATGTTGCAAATGTTCTTGAAAGTATCTTAGTAAAAAACGCATAAAAACACAATATCGATCTTATGGTCACCACTTTATTAGTAATAGTAATTGTTTTAGCAATTGTTTTTGATTATATAAATGGTTTTCACGACGCAGCAAACTCTATTGCAACTATAGTCTCCACAAAAGTTCTTTCTCCTTTCATGGCAGTACTTTGGGCAGCCTTATTTAATTTTGCCGCCTATTTTTATTTTACTGATCACAAAGTAGCCAATACCGTAGCTAAAACAGTGTTAGAAGAATACATTACCTTGGAAGTAATTTTTGCAGGTTTAGTGGCGGCAATCTCCTGGAACCTATTCACTTGGTATTATGGAATACCTTCCAGCTCTTCGCATACATTAATAGGTGGATTCGCAGGGTCGGGTATGGCTTATGCCATTTTAATGGGACATAACCCATTTTTAGCCATCAATATAATTCCTACAATAAAAATATTATCCTTCATCGTACTTGCGCCAGTCATAGGAATGATAATTTCCATCACTATTACTTTAATCATAATAAACATCGCTAAAAACACTAGACCATCAAGAGCAGAAAAATGGTTTAAAGTACTGCAGCTAGTATCCTCCGCAGCTTTAAGCTTTGCGCATGGTGGTAATGATGCGCAAAAAGTCATGGGAATTATTTTTGTTGCCATGATAGCTTCGGGAGCAGCCACAGGTGATCAAATGCCAGAGTGGATTCCCTTAACCTGTTATACCGCAATAGCCTTAGGAACAATGAGTGGAGGATGGAAAATTGTGAAAACCATGGGAACAAAGATTACTAAGGTAACACCCCTAGAAGGAGTAAGCGCTGAAACAGCAGGCGCTTTAACATTAGGGATTACGGAACATTTCGGTATTCCCGCATCTACTACACACACCATAACTGGTTCTATTATAGGTGTGGGGGTAGTAAAGCGTGTATCAGCTGTAAGATGGGGGGTGACAATAAGTTTATTATGGGCGTGGGTATTAACCATCCCCGTAAGTGCCTTTTTAGGAGGTCTCTCCTTGTACATCCTACAGTATATACTTCAATTATTCCAATGATAATCCAGACTCATGTAGTGGGTTAGCGACATAATAAAGCTATATTATTAGTAGATAATTAATAAATTATAGAAATATTTGCTAGTATTACTACAAATATCTAACTTTACCCTCCGAAAAGAAGAGTTAAACGTGCGCAGGAGAAGCAGAAATAAATTTTAGGCATACAAAAAGTCCATTTGGCATCATTGTTGCTCAAGTATTTCTGAGAGTTTTTAATAAAACATATTAATTAAAGAATTGAAAACAATTAAAAATTTTAATAACCTTAAAAACAAGAGTATGAACTATTCTACAATCAAAAAAACAGCTGTTGCAGCATCTTTAGTAGCCGCTATCGGTTTTGCTGATGTTGCTCAAGCTCAGTCCCCTACTGTATTTGGAGGTAGATCCCAATACAGAACATGGTCTATCGGACTACAAGGGGGTGTTACTACTCCAAACGTAGTAATTGGTGGACAAAATGGTTTTGGCCAGAAAGTTGGTTACTTCCAAAACAAAGTAGGTGAATACTACGGATTAACTGTTCGTAAGCAATTTTCTCACTTATTTGGTTTAGAGTTAGAAGCTAACCGTGGTAAGATTAAAACTTTCAACCACGATGTTTCAGGACCAAAAGCAGAAAATAGTCTAGGTGCAACTTCTGCTATTACTGAAGTAAACTGGGCTGGTGGTTTAAACGGTGTATTCCAATTGGGTACAATCGACTTCTTAAGAAGAGAGAATGCAGTTAACTTCTACGCTAAAGTAGGTTTAGGAGTAATGGCATACAACCCTGTACAGTACTCTAACAACGATTTCACAGGTACTGAAGTTTACAACAACAAAGGTAAGTGGGGTGAAGAAATTTTTGGAGACAGAAACCCAGATGGTAACAAAGACTTCCGTTTAGGTATGTACGTTCCTGTAGGTGTTGGTGTTAAATTCAAGTTATCTGAAGTTGTAGCATTGAACTTAGGTTACACCATGAACTTTACGGATGACAACTTACTATACGGACCAATTCGTTTTGATGGTAAGCAAAGATTTGCTAACGCTTACGGTGGTTTAGAGTTCACTTTAGGTTCAAGAGACAAAGAAAACTTAACTTTTGCTAACCCAGTATCTACTCTATACGATGAGTTAAAAGATCCAGCGTTAAGCAACGAAATCCAAGCTTTAAAACAACGTGTATCTGCACTCGAAAGTACTGTTGATGAGTTAAGCAAAGACTCTGATGGAGACGGTGTGCCAGATAAATTTGACAAGTGTCCTGGAACTCCAGCTGGTACTGTTGTTGACGGATCAGGATGTCCTATTAAGTTCCCAGAAGCTCCTAAACAAGAAGCTACTGAAGGTGCTTACTACCAAAACATCCAGTTCGAATTTGACAGCTCTGTGTTAAAGACTGAGTCGTACTCAACTCTTGACCGTTTAGCTAAAGAATTACGCGACAACAATAGCTCTGTAGCTTTAGATGGTTACGCTTCTTCTGAAGGTACTGAAGCTTACAACTTAAATCTTTCTAAAGACCGTGCTAACGCTGTTAAGCAATACTTAGTAAATGCTGGTGTATCTAGCTCACAAGTTAACGCTAATGGTTACGGAGAGTCTAATCCAGTTGCAGATAACTCTACTGAAGAAGGACGTATCTTAAACCGTCGTGTTGAGATAAAAGTTGGTAACTAATTAAATCTCTCCAATGGAGAATTAGTTTCCAAATAACATATAAAGAAAAGGCCGATGATTTTCGTCGGCCTTTTTCTATTTTTCATAATCTTATAAAAGATGTGGAGAAATTAATAGGTATCTATGAAGAATTTTACCTATTTTCACTTTATACGAAGGTAAGGGAAAGTAACATATGGAAGAATATAATTTTGATTCTTTTGAAGAATATAGGGATTCTGTCAATAGATATGAAGAAATGCTTCGTAACGAAGAAAACTATTTTTTCGATAGCCAAGCATTTGAAGGAATTATAGATTATTATATAGAGGCAAATGAAGCTGTCAAAGCGTTACAAGTTATTGAATATGCTTTATCTCAACATCATTTTGAGGGTTCATTTCATCTTAAAAAAGCACAAATATTATTAGCACTAAATAATTATGAAGATGCATTAATTGCATTGAAAACTGCTGAATTATTAGAACCTTCAGAATTCGAAATAATACTTACTAAGGCAAGCATTTATTCCAAATTAAAAAACTTCGATGCTGCTATAGCTATTTTAAACGATGCTCTTTACACTACAGAAGATGAAAATAAAATAGAAGTGTACTTCCAATTAGCAGCATTAAACCAAGAAAGGAACTCTTTCTACCAAGCTATCCACTACCTAGAAAGAATATTGGAAATGGATAAAGATAACGAAGACGCTCTAATAGAAATTGAGGAGTGCTACGATAATACAGGTAATTTTGAGAAGGCTATAGAGTTTTTTAAAGCTTATATAAACACCAATCCCTACTCGTACCTAGCTTGGCATATATTAGGAAACACGTATCACAAAATAGAGAAGTACGAACTTGCAATAGACGCTTATGACTATGTTATATTAATCAATGAAGATTACGAAGCTGCCTATTATAACAAAGGAAATGCTTTAGTCAGCCTTGAAAAATATGCTGAAGCTATAGAGGTGTATAAAAAAACATTTGAATATCAAACACCATCAGCTGATACCTATTGTGCACTAGGTGATTGCTATGAACGTTTAAATGAATTAGAACAAGCTCGAGAATACTATAAAAAAGCAGTTAAATCTTTTCCATTCATGGGAGATGCATGGCTAGGTATAGGTAGTACATTAGAGCAAGAAGGAAGAAATTACGAGGCGGTACATTATTTTAAGAAAGCGATACGAACCAATAGCAAAGAAGAAGAATATTGGTATGCACTCGCTAATGTACGGTACAAAATTGGACAGCTTGATTTAGCAGAAGAAGCCTATCAAGAGGTTATTGCAATCAACACAGACGCGGTAGATGCTTGGTTGGATTACTCCAGTCTATTAATCGAACAAAATAGAGTTGCTGAAGCCATAAGCTTAATAGAAAACGCAATTCTTCATAATGAAGAAAGTGATGAACTTTATTATAGAATGGTTTTATATTATTTTCTAGACGGAAGCTATGAGCTGGCAATAAATTATTTAGAAGTCGCTTTATCGTTGAATCCAGAGAATCATTATTTAATTTTTGAAAGTATACCAAAGTTAAAAGATAACGTAATAATTAAAGAAATCATTAAAAAATACATAGGCGAATAATGAATAAGTTTGGCTTAATAGGATTTCCATTAGAACATTCATTTTCTAAAAAATATTATTTAGAGAAAATAGAAAATGAAAAACTGAAAGGTTATGATTACGACCTATACCCTATAAACAAGATTGAGTTATTACCAGAATTAATAAAAAAGGAAAATCTTAC
>DXEZ01000153.1 GCA_019114715.1 Candidatus Sphingobacterium stercoripullorum
GATAGATTGCCAGAAGGGTATGTTTGGATATTCCGAGGTATAGTGCTCCACCATTCCGAGGCAAAGTACACCACCATTCCGGGGCAAAGTACACCACCATTCCGAGGCAAAGTACACCACTAATTCCGGAGCAAAGTACACCACCATTCCGGAGCAAAGTGCACCATTTGATTTGATTTACTATACGAATGGTGTTTTGTTGTTACAATAAAAGTATTTTTCTCTTTTCTTATACTGCCATTCCGACATATAGTGCTCCACTTATTTCTGAGTGAAAGTTTCCACATGGATGTTTTTTATTGATTAGTTATCTAAGTTAGCTCGAAAAAAGAGCTAGCAAGATGGCAAATAACACGTTATGCATGGAAAAAGTAAGACAGATTTTACTGTTTTTAAAACGAGATTTTTCTCATCGTTCTATTGAGCGAGAAACTGGCGTAAATCGCCGCACCGTTCGAAAGTACCGAGATCGCTTTTTGGAGAGTGGCTTAAGCTATTCTGAGCTTCTACTTTTTAACGACCAAGAGTTAAATGCTTACCTCAACCCAGAGGATAAGGACAAGCAGGAAAAAGACCCTCGACTTTTAGATTTAGAATCTCGATTTTCTTATTTATTCTCTGAACTTCGACGGGTTGGTGTCACCCGGCAGTTGTTATGGGAGGAATACATCCAGGAGTACCCTGCTGGTTTTCGGTACTCTAGATTTTGTGAGTTAATGCAAGAACAAGCTCGAAAAAATGATGCTACTATGTATTTTGAGCATAGCCCAGGAAAACTTATGGAGGTTGATTTTGCTGGTGATATGGCTCATTATGTAGACCGCTGTAGTGGAGAGTTAATCGCTTGTCCTGTATTTGTAGCAGTATTGCCTTTTAGTGGCTATGGTTATGTTGAAGCTTTACCTAATGCTAAGCTCCCTCAGCTCCTAGGTGCATTAAATAATGCACTTAGTTATTTTGGTGGTGTTACTGAGTCTATCAAGTCTGATAACATGAAGCAGTGGGTGACTCGTAGTAATCGTTATGAGCCCCAATTTAATGAAATGCTTGTGCAGTGGGCTAATCACAACAACTTGAACCTCTTAGCTGCATCGCCTTATAAACCTCGACAAAAGCCTACTGTGGAAGGAAGTGTTAATATTGCTTATAAGCGTCTTTATGCGCCTTTACGTAATGAAACTTTCTACAGTCTGAGTGAACTTAATTCAGCCTTTCGGAAACAATTAAAAGTTCATCACGATAAAAACTTTCAGCGTAAAGCATTTAGTCGGACCGAGCTTTTTGAAACAGAAGAGAAAGAAACGCTTCATCCTTTACCTAGCACTATTTATGAACTTAAGCACTATACTAAAGCTAAGGTTCAAAAGAATTATCATGTAGCTGTAGGTGAAGACTGGCACTTTTATAGTGTTCCTTGGCGCTATATAGGTAAACAGGTACGCATCATATACACTACAGAAACGGTAGAAATATATGAGGGTTCTAAACGCATTGCTTTGCACAAAAGGAGCTATAAAAACCATGCCTACACAACCGATCTTAGCCACTGCCCGGAGAACCACAAAGTTATACGGGAAATACAAGGATGGAATCCAGAGGACTATCTTTCAAAAGCAAAAAAGCACGGCCCTTACACTTACCAATACTTTCAGAAAGTCATGGAGAATCAACGAGTAATAGATCAGTCTTATCGATCTTGTTTGGGTTTATTACGGCTAGCAACAATATATCCTAATCGCATAGAAGGAGCCTGTAAAAGAGCCTTAAAAGGACATCGGTTTAATTACCTAGTCATCAAAACAATACTGGAGAATAAGGTAGATCTACTAGAGGAACTACCAACCTTATCTCAGCAATACATTACCCCTAAACACGACAATATCAGAGGGGCTCAGGAGTATAAATAACAACGATAAAATAAATAACTATTAGAATGAATATTAATCAGAGTATTGAACAACTAAGATCCTTGCGTTTAGCAGGAATGGCAAATCGTTATGAAGCAATAGCGGCATTGCCGGTACATGAACAACAAGACACCCATGAATTACTGGGGTCTATGATTCAAGCAGAAGTAGAACATAGGGAGTACACCAGAACTCAGAAGTACCTTAGAGCAAGTAAGCTACGGTATCATGCGTTGCCTGAAGAAATCACTTGTACACCAGAAAGAGGCATTACCAGAGAGCAGATATTAAGGCTCTCTGACGGCGCATTTATCCAAAGAGGAGAGAATGTGCTAATATGTGGTCCAACCGGCACAGGAAAAAGCTTTTTGGCGTGTGCATTAGGCCGATCAGCTTGTTTGCTAGGGTATAAAACCATGTACTTTAGCATGACTAGATTTATGGAGGCTATCACTCAAGCCAAGCTCGATGGAACCTATTTAAAACTACTTAAAACAATGTCCAACCAAAAACTGCTCATACTCGATGATTTTGGGCTCAAAGCAATCAATACGGATTGTAGACTCGCATTGCTAGACATTCTTGAGGATCGTTATGGAATAAGCTCGGTAATAATAACTTCACAATTACCAATAGAATCCTGGCACGAGTACCTGCAAGATCCTACGCTGGCCGACGCGATTCTAGACAGATTGACAGCCTCAGCTCATCGCTTAGCATTATCGGGTGTGTCATTACGAAAGAAAAATATTAAGTAATTTAGAGAAATGAGTAAAATCCAGTGGATGAAAAGCGAAAAATCAAACCGTAAAAAACTGGTGTACTTTGGAGCGGAATAGGTGGTGTACTTTGGAGCGGAATATTCAATTGACTTTTTCTTTCTTGTTATTGATTGACTTTTCCGTCTTCGGTTTTGACACGGAGACGCCTGCCAGGTTGATTTCCTTTTTGATAATATTGAGATCATTTGCAATCTGCTTATTATTGGGTGCAGCTTTCTGCTTTATTTCCATGTCCGCCTGAACTTTAATCAGAGCATTTTTATAGGCTCTCTCATATATTCTTTTGTTTTCTTTTTTGTTCTGCGACAATCTGTGTGTAGCTTTTAGCAGAAAATAAGTCATCCCCCCATCAAGGATCGTAGAAACTATTAATATCGGTGTATTAAATCTCATTCCTTTAGCTGGAGAAGCCTGGATTTTAGTGTCGTCTTCCAAAACC
>DXEZ01000154.1 GCA_019114715.1 Candidatus Sphingobacterium stercoripullorum
GCATAAATAAAGATTTATCAAACAATAATGATTTTTCAACCAGAGTCGTATCTGCCTATTTTTAGTTAAGCAATCAATAAAACCGTCCCTGAGATGATTAAACTGGCAGCCAAAGCAGTTTTAAGGCTAATAGGCTCATGAAAAAATATGGCAGCTAGAATAATTGTTATTGCTACACTTAATTTATCAATAGTTGCAACTTGAGAAACTGGGCCCATTTGGAGGGCTTTAAAGTAAAACATCCAAGAAAAACCAGTGGCAAGTCCCGATAAAACTAAAAACAACAAGCTGTGTTTACTGATCAAAGAAAACCCTTTGAACTCTCCTTTGGCAATTACAATTCCCCACAATAATACCAGCACTACAATGGTCCGAATTGCCGTTGCCAGGTTTGAATTTATCCCGCTCACCCCTACTTTAGCGAACATGGCCGTTAGGGAAGCAAAAACAGCGGAAAGAATAGCGTATATCCACCACATTTATATAGAATTTGAATAAGCCCTAAATTTAAATAAAAACGAGCTACTACCAGTAAATCATTTTTCACAGGCTTATACCATTGACCGGTTAGCTCTACTCATCATATCTCTTTGGCTTGCTAGTTAAACGTACCATGCTGCAATTGGTCCTTTAAAGGCCCCAAATGAACCTCCCTCAAAAAATCTCTACAGTTCAATAGCCAACTTTTTAATCTAGCGAATATCGCTCCCTTATGTGGAGTATATAAAGGGTCCACCGAAAAATAGCCCTCTTCGCTAAATAAACTTTAAAATAAAAAAACATAAGGTTATTTCCTGCATCTTTCATTTCGGTCTGTTTCATTCGCCCATTCTGTTACAAAAAAGTAAAAAAACGCTTTCTTCTTTACACACTATCAATTAACAAATTAGCAAGACTCTCTCAACTCAAATAAAAATAATTTAACGGATAACGTAATTTTCATACACAATAATTACAAAACGACAGTTATTTTATCTTTTCTTTATTTTCGATATCAGACGTTCAATCCGTTTCACTTACTTTCTTTTTGTTTTATTTAAAATAATAAATAACTTTATTTCCAATCGTAAATCTTCGGATGTTTACAATTACTTAACATCAAAGAGTTTTTTGAGTTGCTTTAAAAGGCTAGCTTTGCCAGAAATTAATGAAAAATTCATTGTTAGCACGAAATGAAACATATATGTTCTATGACAAAAGCAGTTCTCAACCTCAAAAGAGAAGAGTTATGAAACATACTATTATGATGCACACACATTAAGCACTTATTCAAAACCATATGAATTAACATTTACATTCATCAAAATGAAAGAACAAAACAAGTTATTATCTAAAAGGTTGTTTTACCACAGCGCAATTTTCCTGAGCTTAGGTTTAGCACCCATGTTGCCAAGCCAGTTGCATGCGGCTGAGCCTACTGCCCTGGTGCAAAATCAACAGGAGATTACCATTACAGGGAAGATTGTTGACCAAAGCAACCAGCCTATTGGCGGTGTAAGTATTAAGTCAGGAGGAAAAACCCTGGGAGCCAGTAACCAAGACGGAACTTTTACGGTGCAAACTTCACAAAACACGCCCGTTATATTTGAAAGTATTGGTTTCCTTCCTGTTAGAAGAACTTTCCAAAGTAACCAGGAAAATGTAACCGTACGACTGCAAGAGGCAGCAACAGAAATCAACGAGGTTGTTGTTACCGCTTTAGGTATCGAGCGCTCGGAGAAAGCATTAGGATATTCTACAACTACCGTTAGTGGAGAAGACCTAACGGACGCTATATCTAACAACTGGACCGACGCTTTAAGTGGAAAAGTGGCCGGGTTAAACCTAACCAAATCCGGTGGTGGTCCTGCAGGAAGTAACGAAATTATACTACGAGGCGAGGCTTCCCTAACCGGTAGCAACTCTGCGCTAATCGTTGTAGACGGTGTGGTAGTGAGTGGTTCCTCGGGTCAAATGACTGGAACGGGAAGTGGAAACTACCTCAGCGAGGAGTCTCCAGTTGACTTCGGTACCGGTATTGCCGAGCTTAACCCAGATGATATTGAATCCGTATCGGTACTTAAAGGTCCAGGAGCAGCAGCTTTATACGGATCAAGAGGTGCAAACGGCGCCATCATCATCACCACAAAAAGTGGTACCAGCCAAAAGGGCCTAGGGATTTCGGTAAACTCAAACACCTCTATTGGTACGATCAACAGGTGGCCGGATTACCAATATGAATACGGACAGGGTGTTGGTGGTGGAGATTTATACTACTCCTACGGTCAAACGGAAGATGGACCAAGCACGCTGAGCTCCAGTGCTGCATGGGGACCGAAGTTTGATGGCCAAATGTACTACCAGTACAACCCAGAATATTATAGAGAGGCTCCACCAGAGCGTACGCTATGGCAGCCCTACAAAAATAATAGGAAAGACTTTTTTGAGCCTGAGGCTACCTACACAAACAACGTGTCTTTATCGGGTGGAACAGACAAAACTAGGTTACGCCTTTCCTACACGAATGCAACCAACAAATGGTTCATTCCCAATATGGGATACAGCAGGAATAATATCTCCCTTACTGTTGATCATAAAATAAACGATAAACTTTCTATTAGCGCTAAAACAAACTACAGACATAGAAAGAGTGATAACCTGCCCAACACAGGATACAACAACCAAGTGGTTATGTATTTCATCAGAGGTATCACACCCAACATGGACCTGAATTGGTTTAAGCCTTACTGGAGACCCGGCATGGAGCACATCGAGCAAACTACGCCATTCTCTAACTTATTAGACAACCCTTACTTCCAATCTAACGAAGTGATCAACGCGCAAAAGCGCAACGGGTTTATCGGATCTGTTCAGGCAAACTACCAGTTTAACGACCTATTTGCGGTGCAAGTAAGAACATCTATGGACTTCCAGTACGATGAGCGTATGCAAAGAAGACCATTTGATACTTACAAGTTCCCTCAAGGGTACTACCGGGAGTACAACATCTATACTCAGGAAACAAATAGCGACATCTTACTAAGCTATACCAACAATAGACACGAGGATTTCAAACACGGAGTCAAGCTTGGTGGTTCTTTAATGCAAAACAAGTACATCAAAGATGACTTAAGAACTAAAAAGCTGATTTATCCTGGAGTTTATAATTTCGCAAACTCTGCGGAAATACTTACCAACTCGCCACTAAGAAGAATGTATGCCGTTAACAGTATCTACGCCATGGCAGATTTTTCTTACAGAGATTTAGTTTTTGTGGATGCGACTATGCGTACAGACTGGGCCAGTACATTAGCATCACCGATTAAAAACGAGGTGACGCCATTCTTCTACCCTTCTTTAAACACCAGCTTTATCCTAAGCCAAATGTTCGAACTACCTAGGCAGTTTGACATGCTAAAATTACGTGCTTCAGTTGCTGGAGTAGGTGGTGGTGGTACAGTCCCTTACCGTACAGCTTATACTTACGGTGTGGCAGACAACTTCCAGTCGGGTTTATTAAACCCAACGACAATTCCTAACCTAGATTTAAAGCCGGAAAGGACTACTTCTTATGAATTAGGGTTAGACATGCGTTTATTCAAGCACCGCGCTACATTAGACGTAACCGTCTACAACTCGAACTCTAGAGATCAGATCATCACTGCACCCATTGAACCTTCTAGTGGATTTACACACCAGGTAATGAACGCTGGGGAGATCAGAAACAGAGGTATCGAGGTGGAATGGAGCGGTACTCCTATTAAAAAGGCCGATGGCGTAACTTGGAGACTTTACGGTACTGCAAGTGCGAACGAAGGAAAGATCATTTCGGTGCCTAATGAAGAGCGCCAAATTACTTTATCTACAGTCTTCGGATCTAGAGGAGCTATTGACGCTAGAGAAGGTGGCATGTACGGAGATATGTATGGATTTGGATACGTAAGAAATGAAGCCGGTGAGATTGTTTACGAGAACGGCCTACCACTACTTTCCGAAGATCTTCTATACATTGGTAACGTTAACCCTACATTCCGTTCAGCTTTAGGAACTGAGGTGAGCTACAAGAACTTCCGCTTTAACATCTTATTTGATGGGCAGTGGGGTGGAGTAGGTTACTCGCTTACCCATGCTGTGTTAATGGAAGAAGGAAAACTCAATAAATCGATCCCAGGAAGATACAACGGTATCATCGGAAACGGTGTAGTATTGAACCAGGACGGTACATACAGCCCGAATACGCAATTAACAGATGCACGTTCTTACTACTACACACACTTCCATAGGGATAACCTAGAGTCCAACACTTTCTCTACCGATTACATCAAGCTTAGAGAGATGCGTATAGACTACACCATTCCTTCGGAAATAACAGACAGATGGAATATACAACGTGCAGTTATAGGATTATACGGAAGAGACTTATTTGTATTTAGTAACTGGCCTAGTTTCGACCCTGAATTCGGATCGTTAACTGGAGATGGAATACAAAAGGGTGCAGAAATCGCACAATTCCCTTCTACACGTACATTCGGACTGAACTTATCATTTGCATTCTAAATAAAGGAGAAAATGAAACGGATTTCAAAACCATTTATTATAGCATTATCTAGCGCAGCTTTATTACTAGGAAGCTGTACAAAAGATTTCGTGGATCACAATACAAATCCAAATGCATCTACGGTGGCTAGCCCGCAAAGCTTACTAGCCCCTACCCTAGTTACAACAATAAATAACAACCTGAACCGTAACTTCCGCTTGAATAATGAATTCATGCAGGTTACTGTGACTACTATAAACAGTAGAGAGTTTCACAGGTACATTGTACGTCCTTCCGAGGCAGATTACTCTTGGAGAAACTGGTACAGGCAACTGACCAACATCCGAGACATCTACAACAAAGCGGAAGAAGGACAGCTTGCAGGATTTGAGACCTTCAAAGGTATCTCTAGAATCCTAGACGCTTGGGTAGGCTCCTTGCTTACCGATATGTATGGCGATGTTCCTTACCTGGGCTCAAACTTAGGTTATTTAGAGCAAAACATCACCCCTGAGTTTGACAAGCAGAAGGACATCTACGCATCCATATTTGACAAGCTTCATGAAGCCGATACGCTTTTAAGTAAGAATATCAACTTGCCTAATGATGTGGTTTTCTCGGATCCAATTTACAATGGAGAAGCACTGAAATGGAGAAAGTTTGGTAATGCCTTGCGCCTAAGACTACTAATGCGCGTGGCACATACTGGCGAATTTGATGCTGTAGCGAAAATCAAAGAAATGGTAGACATTGCCCCGCAAGACTACCCGCTATTTGATAACAACGAAGAGTCGGCAACGCTAATATTCTCGGGTGAAAACCCTTTCCAAAATCAGTTCCATAACGCCAGAGACTATGATTTCAATGGTGACAAGGGATATTCTGAGTTTTTTATCAACAACTTCTTAGAGCTCCAAGACCCAAGGCTACCTATATTAGCTACTGAGGCTACACTAGGCGTATACAGCGGTATGCAGAGTGGTTATGCGCAAGGAGTAATCCCTCAGCGTGAGTCAACCCTTCCATTAGCTTTAAAAACCGATGGCCGCTTAGGAAACATTCTGAATTATGCTGAGCAGCAGTTCTTATTAGCTGAGGCCGCTTTAAACGGATACATCCAAGGGAATCCAACGGATTACTACAACCAAGGAGTTGTAGGTGCTATGGACTACTGGGGCGTTGAAGAGTTCCAGCCTGAGGAGTACTTATTGAACCCTAAAGCTAATTTAGATCAAGCAGCGAACTATCAAGACAAACTGGAAAGAATTCACCTGCAGAAGTTCTACGCCATGCTGTTTACTGACTTCCAGCAATGGTACGAGTACAGAAGAACTAGAGCTTTAAATCTATACCAAGGAATTGGACTTGGCAACAACGGACAAATGCCAAGCAGGTTAAACTACCCTATTTTAACGCGCACGTTCAACTACGAGAACTACCAAAAAGCAGTTGAATCTATGGGTGGCGATTCCTTGAATGAAAAAGTTTGGTGGGAGAAAAACTAATTACGCAGATTGATTATGAAAAATATACTTAAAAACTCTATCCTGTCTGTCATAGGCGTCAGCTTATTGACTTTATCGGGATGTTTTAAAGAAGATATCAACGAATCTATAGGGACGCTCAACCCGGAGGCCTCTTTATTCGTTGTGAAAAATGTTTACAAAGGCAAGGACGTTCAGTTAAACAAAGACCTCCTCGGAGGTGCACATGTTACGGGAGGTGTAGTCATCTCGAACCACCAGAACGGGAACCTTCCCCAGGGTCATATCGCTATAGAGAACTACTGGAGAGGAAAAATTCGCGGTCTACTCGTCGAGGTTGACAACCCAGAGGAGTACCAGTTCGGAGACTCCATCGCCCTAGAGATTGAAGGAGCAAGCCTGAGCCAAAAACACGGATTTATTGGTCTTTACGGCGTTAAATCCGACGGGATTAAGAAAATCTCTACTGGAAATACAAAAGTCCATAGACCCGTATCCATTGGCGCTTTGCAACGTCAGCCGGATGAATACGAATCTACTTTAATCAGTATAACGGCAGACGTAGACCCAGAGCCAAGTGATGGAGAGACGATTGTAGGAAGCAAGGATTTAGTGGACGGCCAAGGCAACACCCTAGAGCTCTTAACAGAGGAATCAGCAAGCTTTAAAGACTTAAAGGTTGCTCCTAACGCTTCTTTCCAAGGAATCTTCCTAAAAGAAAAAGACAAGCTGGTTCTTCGCCTGCAAAAAGCGGAAGACATGATCAACGCCAGTGGTAGAATATACCTAGGCTGGCCTGAATCTTTCGAAGAGCCTTCGCACCCTAAGGGTAGCTACAACATGGTTGACATCAACAACAACGTAGGCTTCCCAACTGGAGAGTGGCACTTATTCTACTCCATCACGGGGAGTACAGCAGGAAGAGACCGAATAGTTAGCGGAGAGAACGCCATCCGTATCCAGCAGAACTTAAACCACGATGCCTACCTTCAGATGAACTTCGATTTACCTGATGGGGCTTCAAAGGTTACTTTCTGGTACGGTTCGTACTATAACGACAGATCCAGCACCTTCAAGCTGGAGTACTCTACAGACCAAGGGCAAACTTGGCAGCAAGTAGGCCAAGAGGTTTCCGATGCTCATACTTTTGCATCGAGCTCAACAGCGAAAGAAGCCGTATTCTTAATGGATATCCAAGAACCGGTACGCTTTAGAGTAACAAAACTTGGACTCGGTACCAGTTCGCCTTCAGTAGAAAATGGACGCTTAGGAATAGATGACTTTGCGGTTTATAAAAGCTACTAAAAACCATTACCATTCATTTTGCCACACCCAACAAGTGTGGCAAAATGCTTTTACCCCAAAAATTATTTCATAAACTATGATTAAACAAATCTTATACACTATACTTTCACTCCTGCTACTTTCTACCAGCATCACAGCTTCTTGCAGCAAGTCCGTAGATAAGCCCGTAATCGAGGAGCCAAAACCCGATGAACCAGAAGTAGAGGAGAAACTGCAGATTAAAGATGTAGCAGTCCCGAACACTTTATATGTAAGCACAGATAAAGAATTTTCCATTTCTGGAAAAGGCTTTAAAGATGGCGATAAGCTGGAAATGCAGAACATGGATAGCGGAGAGAAAACCACCTTTAGTGCCAATTCTACCGATGAGCAGAACATTGCATTTATTTATAAAAGTGATCTGGAAGAAAACAGATACACCTTATCAATTCTTAGGGGCGAGGAAAAGCAGCGCCTAGGAGTTACCACAGTAATCCAGGTGCAAAACCTCGATATTGCAGACCAGGAAGGCATGAACATCAAAGGGATGGTTCACGTCAGCGGAAAAGGCTTGGCTGGAGTTGTGGTATCGGACGGATTTGAAGTGACCAAAACAGATGAAAACGGAATTTACTACCTCCCGTCGGAAAAAAAGAACCGTTATGTTTTTATTTCTTTGCCCTCAAATTACGAGGCGCTAACTAAAGACAGGATGCCTATAATTCATAAAAACTTAAATGAATCTACTGAAACAGTGGAAATCCGTGATTTTGAATTAAAGGAATCTCCGAATGACGATTATGTTTTACTGGTCATGACTGACTTGCACTTAGCCAATAGGAATAACGATATCAATCAATTTCAAAACGGCTTTGTGAAAGATATCAACCAAACCATCAGCGAATATAAATCTCAAGGTAAAAAGGTCTACGGTCTGACATTAGGAGATTTATCATGGGACCTATATTGGTATTCCAACCGTTTTAGCTTAAAGGAATACGTACAAGCTATGCAAGCGGTGGAAGTGGATGTGTTTAATGTTATCGGTAACCACGACAATGACCCTTACCACGCCGACGACTTCACCTCGGAAAATGCCTATAGAGCACACATCGGCCCTACTTATTACTCCTTTAACCTAGGACAAACGCACTACGTTGTTCTAGATGATACCGAGTACCTGAATAAAGGAGGAAGCAGCGGAATGATTGGAGACAGAGACTACAATGCTAAAATCACACAGCAGCAGCTCGACTGGCTTGAAAAAGATCTCGCTACACTAGAGAACCCCAACCAACCAGTAGTCATCGCTATGCACATTCAGCTCAACAGGAACCCTTCTTTAAATGCGAGCGGTGAACAGGTGATTTCACGCAGACTTTCAAATAGCCAGGACTTTTTAAATGTCATTGAAAAGTACAACAACATCAATATCTTAAGCGGGCACACCCACACCAACCACAGAACGAGCGAGAAAAACGGCGCTTTAAAAGAACATAACATTGCTGCCGTCTGTGCTACTTGGTGGTGGACAGGTAAGTCGGACTACGCGAATAACCACATCAGTAGAGACGGTAGCCCGGGCGGGTACAGCGTTTGGGAATACCAAGGCAATCAACACAGCTACTACTACAAATCTATTGGCTATCCGAAAGATTATCAGTTTAGAGCTTACGACTTAAATAAAACCCATATCACGGCAGAGAAATACACGCCTAGTGCAAGCGCTGCGAATAAGAAGAAATTCGAGGACAGCTACGCGCACGGCTATGTGAACCCTTCGGATAAAAACGAAGTATTAATCAACATATGGGGATATGAAGCAGGCTGGGATATCCAGGTAGTTGAAAACGGGGCGATCTTAAAAACTACCAGAGTACACGATTACGACCCGCTGCACATCATATCGTATAACGCGAAGCGATTAAATAATAATGCACAAGCTGGCTTTGCAACTAGTAAAACGGCACATTTATTTAAAGTTCAAGCAACCAGCCCAACATCAACTTTAGAAATAACGGTAACGGATTTATTCGGCAAGCAGTACAAGCAGACCATGGAAAGACCGAAAGAACTTACCTATCAAATGCA
>DXEZ01000155.1 GCA_019114715.1 Candidatus Sphingobacterium stercoripullorum
TCCCTACGTATAGGGTCAAAGCCGGAAAGGATAATCGCCTCTGGTGTATCGTCCACGATGATTTCGATTCCCGTTGCTGCTTCAAGCGTACGGATGTTTCTACCTTCTCTACCGATGATACGTCCTTTGATCTCATCGTTCTCGATGTTAAATACGGAAACGGTATTCTCAATGGCCGTCTCAGTGGCGGTGCGCTGAATGGTTTGGATAACGATCTTCTTGGCCTGTTTCGATGCAGACATCTTCGCCTCATCCACTATATCTTTAACCTCCATCATGGCCTGCGAGCGCGCCTCTTCTTTTAAGGCTTGCACCAGCTGCTGCTGCGCTTCTTCGGCCGTGATTCCGGCAATACTTTCTAATTGTTTGACCTTTTGGTTGGTTAGCTGCTCGAGGTCTTTCTTACGCTTCTCGTTGAGTTCGATCAGCTTATCGAGCTTCTTTTTATTGCTATCGAGCTCTTGCCTTTCTTTATTCACCGATTCAAACCGCTGGCTTAAGCTTTGCTCCTTTTGTTTGATTGAGTTTTCCTTCTGCCTAAAGGTGTTGTTCTTTTGGTTTACCTCTTTCTCATGCTCACTCTTTAGCTTCAGGTACTTCTCTTTAGCTTCAAGCATACGCTTTTTGGAAATATGCTCGGCTTTCTGCTCGGCTTCAGCTACAATCTCTTGGGCTTTTTTACGGGCATCTTCTTCTTGCTTTTTAAAGAGCTTAACTAGCAAAAATCGTCCAACCACAACCCCTATTATTAATGCTGCAAAGCTACTTGCAACGAGTATGACTATAAATGTGGTACTAATATCCATTTTACACTATATTTCTATTTTATTATCAATTGTTTTGTTTACGCATTTTCATAAAAAAACCGCAGCAAATAACGGGCACCATGTATTAAAAACTTCGTAATAGCACGATTTAGCGATTGAACATGTTCAGGTGGTCCTAAGACAAAATGAACTACTCCTGTTTCGCCGTTTTTTTGTTAAGTGTTAAGTTTTAAATAGTGTAAACCCGAATTTACTGCGGTAAATCCTTTGTTGTTAAGCTATAAATAAAAGAACAATCAATCCATTTTTTCAAAAAACTCTGAGAGTAAGCTGTCCAGTTCACGAACCGACTCTTGCAACTCAGACTGCCCCACTTCCACCGCGCGCTCCGATTGAATCATACGTACGGTGTGCTGTAAGACACACATTGAAAGCAAGTCTTGCTGATCACGCACTGCATAGTTATCCTGCAGTTCTTTAATCTTCTCATTGATCAGCTTGGCTGCATGGCGAATGGCCTCTTCCTCCTCTGTTTTTATGCGCAGAGGATAAATGCGATCCGCAATATTTATTTTTATGGAAATACTTCCCATTTATTCTAGCTTAAACTTGCACAAGTACTTTTAAACACTATTTAAGTAAGCTTATGCACTTGTCAATTTCCCGGACAAACTCATCTATCTTTTGTTTTGTTCCGAGAACCTTTTCTTCTAAGGCTTGCTTTTGTTCTGACGCAACTCCCGCTTCATCTAAGCTCTTGGCTACTGTCAGTGCTTTCACTTTTTCTTCAAGCCTTTTATTTTTATCGTTTCCGGTGTCCAGTGCTACTGAGAGAGATTGATTTTCCAATTTCAGTAAATCGTTCTCCTCTTTTAGAGCCTCACAAAGCTCAACTAAGGTCTTTGTTTTCTCAATAACTAAATTCAACTGTGAGGCCAACTTGGACATATATTCCTTCTATTTCACCAAACACTTTTACTTGACCAGGCCCTGGCATCTCCGTTTTACCGAACCACGGCACCTAGTTCTTTTTCAAAGTTAATAATTAATTTTTGAATTATCGCATCTATTTTTTTATCCGTCAACGTTTTTTCTTCATCAAGAAACAAAAACGTTAATGCATAGGATTTTTTACCCTCAGGTAGTTTATCCCCGCGGTAAACATCAAACACTCCTACTTCTTTAAGAAGTTTTTTATCGGTTTTATGGGCTATCTTCTTGAGCGCCTCGAAGTCCACCTGCTCATCTAAAAGCAAGGAAAGATCCCGCCTAACGGAAGGAAATTTCGCTATCTCTTTGAACTTAATGGTGTTTTTTGAAATTGCCTTTAAGATCGATGTCCAGTTGAAGTCTGCATAGAAAACATCGCTATCTACATCAGATAGCTTAAGCACCGACTTCTTTAGCTTTCCGAAGCTTACCAGATCCTGCTGCCCTCTGTGGTAATGCAACCCGTAAATAAAGGGACTATCGTCACTTGAAGTTTCTTTTACCTGAAAGCTGTTTATACCAAGCTTAGTTAACACACCCTCTACAACAGACTTGATGTTATAAAAGCTAGCATCGCTAGCATCCTTGCTCCATAGCCCGGGATCTAGCTCACCCTCTAGGGCAATAGCCAATCTCTCGGTTTCTTTATATCCGGACTCTTCTTTTGTGAAATATACATGGCCGAACTCAAAAAGCTTCAAGTTCTCTTTTTGCCTTTTCTGGTTGTAGGATACAGCCTTCAAGACGCCATGAACGAGCGTCTGCCTCATGGTATCTAGATCGCTACTTAGCGCATTGAGCACTTTTACTGAGCGCTCCTCATTTACCGCTAGCGTGGCTTTCGTTAGCGAGTTGGAGAGTATCTCCCTATAGCCATTGGCAATGAGTAAATCTGCCGTAGTATCTTTCACGCGCTCCGGATCAGGTCTCGCCGAAGGGTTCAATGAAGCCTTAATCTGGCTGGATATTTCAATTTTATTGTATCCGTAAAGGCGGGGAATCTCCTCCACCACGTCGGCCTCTCTACGTACATCTACGCGGTATGGAGGCACGCTTACTAACAGCTCTCCATCTTTATCGCTAAGAATACTGATCTCTAGAGATTCTAGAATCTGCTTGATTTTATCGCTAGGGATTTCCTCACCAATGATTCTATGGATGTTTTTATACTTTAGCGTGATGTTATGGTTTTCTACCTCCTTAGGGTAACGATCGATTACCTCAGAGACTACTTTAGCGCCAGCGAGCTCGATCATTAACTTAACTGCTTCCTGTAGCGCTGTTACCACCATATTAGGATCCGTCCCTCTTTCAAACCTAAAGCTGGAATCGGTATTTAAGCCGTACCTTCTAGCGGACTTCCTAACGCTTACTGCATTAAAGTAAGCAGACTCCAAAAATATGGATGTAGTAGACTCAGTTACTCCGGAGTCTAAGCCTCCGAATACTCCCGCTAGACACATAGGCTTCTCTGCATCTGCAATCACTAGGTCTTCGCTAGAGAGCTTTCTCTCTACTTCATCTAAAGTAACAAAGGGCTCTTCATGCTTAGCCTTTCTAACAATCACCTTCCCTCCCGCTATCTTTGAATAGTCAAAGGCGTGTAGGGGCTGCCCTAAATCGTGGAGAATGTAATTGGTGATATCTACAATATTATTAATTGGCCGTACGCCTATGCTGTTTAGTTTGTTTTTTAACCAGTCTGGAGATTCTTTAACCTGCAGATCGTTAAGTAACACGCCAGCATATCGGGGCGCAAGCTCAGGGTTCTCAACCTCTACTTGTATTTCGCTAGAACCACTAGCCCCTTGAATTGCATTATCTGCTAATGCGATACGCTTACCGAAATAAGC
>DXEZ01000156.1 GCA_019114715.1 Candidatus Sphingobacterium stercoripullorum
GAAAAAGAGATATCAACTACGGTGCGGAGATCTCTGTTTTAGATACGAGGCTGAACTTTGAGGTGAACTATTACGATAATAAGGTTACCGATCTATTAGACGATGTGAGGTTGCCAGTATCAGTTGGAAGAGGTTCTTCGGTAGTAAACTCTGGAATCCTATCAAATAAAGGATGGGAGATTTCTACGCGTATCGAAGCGATTAAAAATGCCGACTGGTTGTGGGAGATTGGTGGAAATATTACCACTGTGAAGAATAACCTAGAGAAAGTGTACTATAGGAATGAGCCTAATGTGTCATCACTCCTTCCCCAGCATGTGGAAGGTTATGCGGTGAACTCCTGGTTCGGTTATAAGTTCGACCATATCAACCCTACTAATGGCCACGTGATGGCGGTGGCACAAACGGTAGATGTAAATGGAAATATAGACGGCGAGGAGGTGATCGATCTGAGCGGAATTTCCAGTGCAGACTTACAAAGCAATTACCGTACCTTTTACCTTGGGCAACAGAACCCTACGCTTTACGGCGGTTTTAATACGCAATTGCGCTATCAAAATATCACCATGCGTGCGAACTTTGTGTTCGCTATGGGCAATAAAATCATGTCTTTCCAAGACAGAAGGGAAGGACCAAGTGGCCTTACCGATGATATCACTGCTGCTAGGACCAACCGCTTGAAAAATCAGCAGTATAGATGGACCCAGCCGGGCGATATCACCGATATTCCGGCCTATTCATCCAATTACTCCAACTACGCCTCCTACCTAATTACAAAAGATTTAGAGAAGGGTGCCTATATCAAGTGTACCGAGGTAGGATTTAGCTGGAGGGCTAACCCCAACATGTTTAATAAAGTGGTTAGGCAGCTGACCATAGGGCTATATGCAAACAACCTGTTTACCATATCCCCTTATAGCGGTACGGATCCAGAGATACAAATGGCTTTTGGTTACCCAACTACGCCGAGTTACATCTTTTCATTAAACGTTGGTTTTTAAAGATCTGAGTTATGAGAAAAATAATTATAAAAATATCAATACTATTTATCATTGCAATGGCCTCGGGCTGTAAGGATTATCTAGACCTACCTCCGAAAAACCAAAGGGCCGTTGCCAGTTTAAGTGATGTGGAGTCTGTGCTTGCGGGCTATTTAGATGCTTTTACTAGGAGCAATACACAGCCTATTAAAGGAACGATGCCTATTATGACCGAAGCGCAGAACATGATGTTTGAGGCGTATTCGGATAATATAGACTTTGAAGCAAACTTTTCGCAATACGTAAACGTGCAGAACATTCACGCTGATGAGAAGTTCTATGCCAATAAGTTGCTATATAACGACTTTACCACTATGGAGCAGATTTGGAATAACCACTACGAGGTGATAGGCTTTTTAAATGCTTTAATAGATGAGTGTGACGAGCTTGAAGGAGAAAATGAGCAGGAGGTAAAACGCGTAAAAGGGGAGATGCTCGTGCATAGAGCCTATTATATCTATAAGCTGCAGCAATACTTTGCACCTATGGATAAAGAAGATATGGGCATTCCATTGTACCTGCATACAGGTAAAGAAGTTATGGGCGTTGAAATGAAGCGAAGACCATCTTCAGAAGTTTATAGTGCTATTATTAGCGATCTAAATCTTGCTTTAGAGTATATCGATGAGGCTGGGAAAAAAAGCGGGTTTAATATCTTTTACGATAAAAGGTTTATTAACAACCTGCTCTCGCAAGTCTACTGGTTTAAGGCAGCCTCTAGCGCTAAAGCAGATTCAGATTACAAGAATGCTGCAACGCATGCCAAAGCTGCCATCGAGGGCGTAGAGATGTATGTTCCTAAGAGCTTAATTGAATTCCAAAATATTCGGAGAAACCTCAATCCAGAGTATCCTTCAGTTTATATGCAGAGTGTAGCTTTTGGGACAGTTGCTCCAATATATGGGTCTACGTTTGACTATTTGGGTTTCGCGCCGTCTAACTTGAAGGTATCGGATGATCTTAGGGAATTGTTCGAGGAGGATGAGTATAGAACGGAAGCCTACTTCAACGGACCTGCGCTTTCTAGCGCATGGCCTGATGGGATGGCTAATGGGCAGAAATACGTGCGTATGAATCTATTTGCTCCCGAGGAGGCATACTTGGTGTTAGCGGAAAGTTTACTCCATACTGGCCAGCAGGGTCAAGCGATGGACGTGCTAAATACTTTTAAGGCCTTTCGAGGGGCATCTGAGAAAAGCGGGCTGTCTGAAGAGGAATTGCAGCAAGAAATAATTAATGAGCGTAGGAAAGAATTTTTCTGCGATACGGACAAGAGGTGGATAGATTTAAAGCGCTATAAGATTGGGAACATCAAAAGAACGCTTGAGTTTTTCGGGAAGGAGTACACCGTGGAGGTAACCCCTGGAGATTTCCACTCTACGCTACCAGTTCCTCTTTCTGAGATCCAGGAAAACCCCAATATTGTGCCTCATGAAGGCTGGGATCCTATTGTTTTTTAGTTTAATTTTTAGAAGGTATGAAAAATATAATATATATACTGGCGGCGGTGGTTTTTGCATTTACCGCCTGTGAAAAAGAATCTTTCGATTATGCTTCCTTCAAGGTCAGTAGCTCAGATATCGACTCGGTATACTTTTCTACGGGCAGTAAAACCTTAATAGCAGATGGGAAGGCGAGCTTGCAGTTTGTTTTAGAGACTTTTAGAACTGTGCAGGTAGAGGGTGAAGGTGGGGCTTCTATAGATAGCCTCATGTTTGTAGATTATAAGAAACTTCCAGAAAGCGATATTCAAATATTTGCCGACGGGGAACCTATTAATGGCTTTGAATATAGCACTACGGACCTAGAAAAGGAAACAGTAGAGTTTTATGCGAAGGTGGGCGATAAGGTGTCTGCGAAAAAGCAGGTCTTCATACGTAGTCCGCAACTGGAGCCAGATAAGCGATATGTGGACTTAATATTCCATGTGTTTGAATTGAATGCTACGGACGACTCCTACGACCCGCTGACTTACCAGCAGATTAGCAAGGAGCAGCTAGAAGAGGCCGTTCGCTATGCCAACGTGGTTTTTAATAATATTAACGGTAAGGATGCCAACGGGGCATCGGCCAACTTTGAGTTTCGCCTTGCTGAGCGTAATGCTGCTGGCGTGGCGCTGGAAGTACCTGGCATCAACAGGATCGTGTACGATTCCAGCTGGAAGGCAAGCCCAACGGCCGTATTCATGCCAGCTAACTTTATTAATCGGATAAATAGTACTCCAGCCTATCAGTGGGATAAAGAACAGTTTGTCAATATCTATGTACTCCCTTTAGCTGCGAATAGTGCCATTGGCGATAATAGAGCGGCCTATCAGATTGTCCCTAGCGGTGAGCTGCCACTAGAAGGGATAAGTAACAGGATTCAGCATGAGTCGGAAGTTCCTAGTGATAATTTTTTCAATATATTTGGCCTCGGGATTCATAGGACTGTGTTTTTTCCGGACGACAGCAGGAATATTGAAATTGCAGGTTACCTGGGTAAATATTACGGCCTTTATTCCACCCATAGCACTACGAGTGAAGTAGTTGATTACCTTGGGGATACTAAGAAGTACAATTCTTCGGTAAATAACTCCAAGAGCCTGCTAAAAGTAGGCTTAGATGGAGAGAAGTTCTTAGCAAACAATGCAATGGATGACATACGCTATGCATCGCTTAGAAATAGCTTCACGCTGGATCAAATAAATAGAATGAGGACGGTGATGGAATGGTCGCCTGTTCGCAAAGCATGGAAAACAAATTAAATATGAAGTTAAGTAGATTATTATTTACGGCCTTATTGAGCCTTGGGTGCCTGCAGTTTAGTTACGCGCAAATTACAGTTACTGTAAAAGGTAAGGTCAAAGGCGATACAGAAGGGCATAATATGCTGTATATAGGGAATCAGTTGTCTACAGATTCTACAACTATAGAAAATGGGAAATACGAACTTACCTTTACAGAAGACAAACCAGGTTTTCGCGCTATATCTTTAAATTACGATAGAGCGAAGATGCGTATGTACGTTCCTTTGGTATTATTTTTCGATCAATCGGGAACGATAAATGTAGACTTTGATATAGAAAAAGGTTTGTCCTCGGCAAATATTTCCGGGCTCGAGTCAGCTAGTACGCATTATAACTTCCGTAAGGCGTCTGCAGGTTTTTTTCCAGAAGTTCGCGCTAAGGTAATTGATCGTTTCGGAGAATCCGCTTACGATGATAAAAACGATCATTACAAGGATGCTATTTTTTACCAAAAGGAGCTTTTAGCTACAAAAATCGATCAACTAATTTCTTCGATGTTAAAGCCAGATGCTCTGGTTACGGCTAATATAATTCTTTCGCAAGCGGATGCGCTAGGTGGAGAATACCTAGAAAAGCATTACAATATGCTTACTCCAGAAGTTCAGCAGAGTGAGGAAGGAAGGAAAATAAAGGCAAAAATCGAAGGGGCTAAAAATGCGCATATTGGAGCTGTAGTTAAAGGTTTCACGCTACCTAATGAAAAAGGGGAGGCGGTAGATTTTGATGACTATAGAGGAAAATACGTTATGGTTGACTTTTGGGCATCCTGGTGTAGCCCTTGTAGGGCTTCCTTCCCCAGGGTACGCGAGGTGTATAGCCAGCTGCAAGGGGCAGGAAAAGATTTTGAGATCGTAAATATTTCCATAGACCAAAATAAAGAGGCTTGGGAGAAAGCCGTAGAGCAGGAGGGGAACCCGTGGCCACAGCTATACGATGATGCACATATTTCCTACTCTCAGTTTGACGTAAAGGCCATCCCGACTATCTATTTAATAGACCCAGAGGGGAAAATCGTCCTGC
>DXEZ01000157.1 GCA_019114715.1 Candidatus Sphingobacterium stercoripullorum
GAAGAAACATGCAAAAACCAAGTATTTCATTTATATGAGTAAAAACAAAGTAAAAATATTAGTAGTAGGATGTGGAAACATGGGAAGCTCACACGCAACTTCCTATCACCATTCTAAAGATTATGAAATTGTAGGTCTTGTTTCGCGGGGAAATAGCAAGGAAAAGCTAAACCAAAAACTAGGTGGCGGCTATGCGCTGTTTGATGATTACTATAGCGCACTAGAAGAGAGTAAGCCTAATGCAGTATGTATTTCCACTTACCCCGATACGCACGAGCCTTATGCTATAGCAGCTCTTAAAGCTGGAGCACATGTGTTTGTTGAAAAACCTCTGGCAGATAGTATTGAAGGGGCACAACGGGTGATTGATGCTGCAAAAAAATACAATAAAAAACTAGTAGTCGGCTATATATTAAGGTACCACCCTTCTTGGACCAAGTTCATTGAGCTGGGTAGAACTATGGGCTCTCCCCTGGTATTCCGCATGAACTTAAACCAGCAAAGCCACGGCTATATGTGGGATGTGCACAAAAACCTGATGCAAAGCCTAAGCCCCATTGTAGACTGCGGAGTGCACTACATCGATGTGATGTGTCAAATGACCGATGCAAAACCTATACAAGTAGCTGCAATAGGCGCCAGATTATCCGAGGAGATTCCTAGTGGGAATTACAACTACGGGCAGCTACAAATCCATTTCGATGACGGTAGTGTAGGCTGGTATGAGGCTGGATGGGGACCCATGATTAGTGAGAATGCATTTTTCATCAAAGATGTATTTGGACCTAAGGGGTCTGTATCCATCCTTGCACGTGAAGCTTCCTCGGCGGGGCAGTCCGACTCCGTTGATGCTCATACTAAAACAGAATCCATCTTGGTTCACCACGCCGATATGGATAAGGACAACAAGTTCACAAAACCTGATGAGTGGATCGACCTACACGATGAGCCCGACCATCAGGAGTTATGTGACCGAGAGCAAGCTTTTTTCCTACAAGCTATCCGCCAAGACCTGGACTTAGAAAAACCCATGCGAGATGCATTAAACAGCCTTAGGATCGCCATTGCTTGCGATGAATCCGTAAAAACGGGACAAATAGTTAAACTTTAAGCCTTAGCCTATGAAAAAGTCTCCCCATCACTTTGATGCACTGGTCATTGGCTCGGGCCTGTCCGGTAGCTGGGTAGCCAAGGAGCTCTGCGATTTAGGAATAAAAACACTAGTACTTGAAAGAGGGAAGCCTGTGGAACACATCAAAGACTATCCTACCGCTTTTATGGACCCCTGGGAATTCAAACATAGAAACCAAGTGCCAAGCGATGTACTGATTAAAAACCCAATCGCCTCTAAATGCTACGCTTTTAAGGAAGATACGTTCCATCTATTCACTCCGGACGATGTCCAGCCCTATATCCAAGAAGAGCCTTTTGATTGGATAAGGTGCTATCAAGTTGGAGGTAAATCTTTAACATGGGCCAGGCAGGTACAAAGGTGGAGTGACTTTGACTTCAATGGACCAAAAAGAGACGGCTTTGCAGTGGATTGGCCCATACGATACCGAGACATTGCCCCTTGGTATAACCGAGTAGAGCACTTCATAGGAGTTTCTGGCAATAAAGACGGATTAGAGAGCATGCCGGATGGTGATTTCCTTCCCCCCTTTGAGATGAATAAAGTGGAGAAGCTTTTGCAAAGAGAGATCGAAAGGGCATTCCCCAATCGCCACGTGATACAGGGACGCTGCGCGCACTTAACAGAGCTGCGCCCTATACACAAAAAGCAAGGAAGAACCTTATGTCAGGCACGGAGCCTGTGCCAAAGAGGCTGCCCTTTTGGTGGGTATTACAGCGCCAACTCCTCCACCTTACCTTGGGCGGAAAGAACGGGAAATCTGTCGTTAAGGTCAAACGCTATTGTCGATTCAATTATATATGACCAAAAGAAAAACCTCGCTACTGGGGTCCGAGTCATAGATTCACAGACTCGTGAGACCACCGAATATTTTGCCGATGTGTTATTTCTAAACGCTTCCACTTTAGCTACCAATCAAATATTATTAAACTCTACATCCTCCCGCTTTCCGCAAGGTCTAGGGAATGACAATGGGTTACTCGGGAAGTACATCACCTTCCACAATTACATGGGAACTATATCAGGAACAATGGATGGTCACCTAGACTCCTATTATTACGGGAGACGGCCCACCCAGCCCATTATACCAAACTTTAGAAACGTAGATAGGCAAGAAACGGAATTCTTAAGAGGTTATGCATCCTTTTTTAGCGCTTACAGAACCAGAGGCACTCTAAGCGATAAAACGGTTGGAGGGCCGTTCAAAGACAGCCTCACTGAAGCAGGCCCCTGGCATATCTCCATGATGATGCAAGGAGAAACAATTCCAAAAGAAGAAAATCACGTACGCCTAAGTACTGAGCAATCCGATAATTTTGGAATACCGCAGCTCATCACCCATGTCAAATACGACGAAAACGATATACTCAGTAGAGACGACTTTTTTGAGCAAGGGTCCATGATGCTAGATGCCGCGGGCGTAAAAAACATAAGCACACATAATAGCGGCCAAAACCCGGGGCTGGATATCCATGAAATGGGTGGAGTTCGAATGGGCCTTGACCCAGACACTTCCCTTTTAAATAAATGGAATCAATTGCATAACTGTAAAAATGTCTATGTAACAGATGGAGCGTGCATGACCTCCACGGGAACGCAAAACCCGTCTTTGACATTCATGGCCTTAGCAGCTAGAGCTGCAAACCATGCGGCAGAAGCTTTAAAGAAGGGGGATTTGAAATAGGCAATCCAAAACCGCTTACCAGCACTAACGATGAGGATTCTGTTTTTCATGACCTTTCACTCCTAAATAAACCTGTCCCATGGCACCTACATTCTCAGATTTTTTTCGGATATTTAAAGTAAAATCCTAGATATGAGAATAATTATTTCCACCGACTTTTCCCCTGAGGCAACTGCTGCTATGCATTATGCACTAAGTGCTGCATCGTATTATAACTTAAGGGTTATTGTATTTCATTTTCACCGCTTATCTATACATGCACTAAATGCGAGGCTTCCCAACAACGCAATTGACCGCGTAGTAGCCAAAAAGAAAGTAGAATTTGAAAACTACTGTGAAAAGCTAACTACGCAGTACGACATTCTAGTTAAACCGCACTTTGCAACAGGAGATTACCTGCAGGAACTCGAGGAATGCGTTGCCCAGCACAAGGGAGACCTGGTGACTCTGGGCTCGGGAAATAAATCTCTAGAGCAGGATATGCTTGGAAACACCACTACGCGGGTTATTGGACGCCTAAAAACTCCCGCGATTGTTATCCCGCCAAATATCCCTGCATTCACCCCTTTTAAAAAACTGCTATTTTCCTGCGATATCACGCGAGGAATCCATGCGAAAGTCTTGCAGCGAGTCAAAGACTTTGCTCATACTTTCAAGGCTGAAGTTGAAGTATTCCATATCACAAAGGCAGTAAAACAGCTCCACGATGCTGAGTACGACAAACACCAGAGCCTCCTAAAGGAAGGGTTAAGTGGCGTTACGTACTTGTATCAAAATGTAGAATCAGATAAAATCATAGAGACCATAAATAAGCGCATCGATGCTATACATGCAGATATACTAATTATGGTCCCTTATAAATACGGTTTTTGGAATTCTTTGGTGCATAGGAGTAAAACCAAATTAATGGCCTCGCGCACGAAAATCCCTTTATTAAGTATCCCTTTGTAAGGGGCTACTTCTCCTCGTTCCAATAATACGAATCGGGATAGATTCTTTCTCCAAAAATAGCCGTTCCCACCCGGACAATGGTCGCCCCCTCTTCAATGGCTACCTCTAAATCTCCACTCATCCCCATGGAGAGCTCCTTCATTTCCACGCCAGAAATATCTTCCTGTTGAATTTTTTGTTGAATATCTCTTAACAAGCGAAAGCAGGCACGGACGCGCTCTAATTCAGCACTAAATAGGCCAATAGTCATCAGGCCCTTGATTTTCAAATGCTGAAATTGGGCAACTTGCCTTGCAAACTCAATAGCATCGCCAGGGTGAACGCCAAATTTACTCTCTTCATTGGAGGTGTTTATTTGCAAAAGCACATCTATGGTCTTCCCTTTGTTAGCTAACCTCTTGTCTAATCTTTCCGCTAAGCCCACCCGGTCTAACGACTCGATGCATGTGACGGGGTATTTCAATAGATCCTTGATCTTATTGGTTTGAAGGTGCCCAATAAAATGCTGTTGATGAGGCGTATCTTTCAATTCATCTCCTTTTCCCTTCACCTCTTGAACTCTATTTTCACCTATAAGTGTATAGCCGTAGTTTAGGGCTATTTTTATCCTTTCTGCCGGGACAGTCTTGGTAGCCAGTAAGAGCTTGACCTCCTCGGGCGTACGATTACTTTTTTCACAAGCACGAATTATTCGCTTCTTTATTATTTCAATATTATGAATGATGGTATCTTTATTTTCCATAATACAAGGTAATCAATCTATTCAGTAAAAATAATAGTTTTGTGTAAAATACCGGCTAAATCAGCATCCCGCTAACTGCGGCCGCCAGTCCCTGAATCAGCTTTTTTATTTTTATGGCTTGAAATCCTTGGGTTCACTAATTTTGAGCGAAAACTACACGAAAACTGGCATTTCACGGAATTAATTTGGTAAATTACATCAAACAACCATAATCTCAAACCATGGCACAGCAAATTAAAATCAAAAGAATTTACGACGACAACGCTAAAGAAGATGGATATAGGGTGTTAATAGACCGCCTATGGCCCAGAGGGGTAAAGAAAGAAGATGCTCATATAGATCAGTGGCTAAAAGATTTTTCTCCTAGCTCTGACCTTAGAAAATGGTTCAATCACCAGCCCGAGCGTTTCGATCGGTTTAAAGCTTTATATAGGGAGGAGCTGGACTCCAAGAAACAGCCTATTCAAGAATTCTTGAAAAACCACAAGGATAAAAAAATCACACTATTATATGGCGCGAAAGATGAAACGCATAATCACGCCATAGTGCTGCAGGACTATTTAAAGAAAATCAAATAGTGCCCGTTATTAGCGGGCATCCTCTGAAAGTACTTCACTAAGGCTTATCCACAGTTTCTGCCTCATCCAATGCTTTAGTTGTTAAATAATATTTAGCAAGCATATTGGGTATCTCCCAGTTTGGGACTTCTTTCTCTCCTGTTATAAAGCCCAAGTATTTCTGGGTGACCTCTCCGAAATGCTCCTCATGGGTTGTATTGATAGATGGATCGAAGAACACTTTGTAGGATCCTTCTTTCTGAAGCTCGATTCCAAGCCCGGCGTATTTGGAAGAAAGGCCATCTACGGCACCTTGCAATGCTTCACCGAATTCAGCATCCGTGAGCACGCCTGTAGATTCCACGTATAAAACAGGCTTGAAGCCTTCCTCTTCCCCTTGGCGAATAATTAAGTTTGCCTTTTCCCCACGCATAATGGAGTAATGGGTATCGCCAGCTCCTTCAGGCGCCTGGAAGTTCCAAATTACAGATACCTGAGCGTGCACCCCTTTAATTTTAAAGTTAATCTCACCATTGGCATAGACCTTTAAATCTCCATTCTGATCAACAGCATCCTCTAAAAAGCCCGGGTATTGATCGCTACTGGTAGATTTTTGAAACTGCTCTTTACTTAACATAGTGGGCCAGCGCTTAGAGGATACCAGCTCGATGTCCTTTAAGTAATCCAACTTTTGATCCGGAAAACTCTCCCACTGCACTAAATCCACTAGGTGTGTGGTGACATCAACGATACCCTCGCCTTGCTGCTGGGTATCGTAAAACCAGTCTGGCCTTACTAGCGGATTCCCTGAGACCTCTTTAAAGAAATGGTGCACACTCTCTTTAGTGATGGCGGGTTCTTGCTCACTGCCATTAACAAGGCTACCGAAAAGTTCTTGCTGCTGAGAAAAATCGCGCTGCAGCATGGTATTGACCTCATAGCGCTCGGTCATGATATCGTATACTAAGACGCCTTGCTCACGGGCCGTTATGAAAGCTTGCTCTAGCTTGGGAAAATCTTTCGAGTGAATGATCACCGGCTTATCCGATAGAACGTTCATGCCAGCATCTACCGACTTGACCAGGTAGTCGATCTTATGGCGATTATTGCCAGCCAGCACGACCATATTGCCTTTTTTATCAGAGAGCATCTGCTCTAAATAATCATCTCCTTCATAAACAATCTCCTTCCAAGAGGTTGGATCGTCCGCTTGTGCATTATACTGATCAATCAATGCCAAGTGGCTATCAAGCTCCTTGCCCTTGGGCGCATAAACATGTACATTGGGGCTTACCTCCGGGTAGCTTACCTTCTGCACCAAAGCGGCATGAAAGTGCCCCGGCGCTAAGGTGATAAGGTCAATGGGGTAATCCTTTTGAGTTTCTGAGCCCGTAGGGTTACATGAGAGCATCCCCAAGACGCCCACTAAAAAGAATAGCTTACCTTTTCTTCCCCCTTGTTTTCTTTGTAAAAGAGTCATGCTTTATAGATCTATTTAATTAGTCTTTAATTGTTTTAAATTTTGACTTTCTAGGGTCAATATCCTTATTTTTATTCTGTGTTATCGTTTAGCTTGATTCGTAGAAGGCGAAATTGAAACGCTTTTTTATCCTACTATTGCAAAATACAAAGAGTATCTCATTTCAGCAAATTAAAAGCCCTAGGGGCAGCATCTTTAGCTTCCCTCAGCCCGCTTATTTAAAAAACATTTACTGCCACCTACTTTCAGCTAACTTACAAGGCTTTAAGTCGTAATCTCCCGCATTCTAGTGGCATGGAAAATACTAGTAAAAGCGATATAAATTTGTTTGTCATAAACTTTTGTTGTAAAATTACAGCTTATTTGTAACATGTAAATTACTATGAACAGAGCGATAATTCTATTTTCCCTACTACTTACTTTTGTATTAACATCTCAGGCTCAACGCCCTTCATTACCTACGGCCTTACACAACACGACCATAGACAGTCAGTTTTATTACATCCAAATACTCTCTAAGTCTCAAGGTGGCTTTAAGCTTATTCGTCCTACCAATGTTGAAATCGTACGTAGTAGTGTTCGCGATACGCTCTCCAAGCTTAATAAGGAGATCGTAGAAATCAAATCAGAAAATGAGCTACAGAAAAACCAATTGACATCTTCTCAAGATAGCATTACAACGCTTTCTTCTGCCCTTTCAAAAGAAAAAGAACGGGTGGATAACATATCATTCTTAGGCATTAACTTTTCAAAAGGGAGTTACCACACCTTTGTTTGGACCATCATTATCGCACTAGCTCTAGCGGTGACATTTTTATTGAGTTCCTTTAAAAGAGCAAAATCAACCAGCACGGAAGAGAAAAAACATAGAGAGGAAATAGAAGAAGAAATGCAGCAGCTCCGTAAAAAATCTTTAGAAAAAGAGCAAAAGCTCAAGCGTCAACTCTTAGATGAGCAGCTGAAAAGAAACGGGTAAAATCGATTCTACATAACATAGAAAAGCCTCACTTGTAAAT
>DXEZ01000021.1 GCA_019114715.1 Candidatus Sphingobacterium stercoripullorum
TGCATCGTCAAAAGGGATAATAAAGAAAATAAACTTTATAAAGCTCTTTTATCGCGCCCATAGCTCAGTTGGTTAGAGTAGAAGACTCATAATCTTTTGGTCCCTGGTTCGAGCCCAGGTGGGCGCACAAAATGCTAGTTCATGCTAGTCTGAAGCCCTGTAAACAGTTTGATTTACAGGGTTTTCTGTTTTTAAGTAGTTCATATTAATCCATAAGAATCCTTCATTCTCGTTACCTATCCGACTACCTATTTTAATTGTTTACCTTAGGTAATACAAAGCGATGCAATTCACAGTTCCTCAGATGAATGGTGCCTATAAAGTTTGCGAAAAGAGCGGTTTTTAGGTTTATAATTGGCATAAAAGCAGACAAGGGAAAAGAAGGAAATGCACCAGTTTATGCCTGTATAACCGTTAATAAAAAACGATCCTATATTGCAATAAAGCAGTTTGTTGACATCAATTATTGGGATATTACTAAAGGAGCACTCAAAGGTACACGTGAGGATTTTAAACAGATCAACAAATATCTTCAAGATGTTCGGCTGACTATGGGAGACATTTATCAACAGTTGATGCTAAGTGGAAAGAGAGTCACCACCCAATCGGTGAAAGATCACTTCTTTGGCAACGTCGAAGAAGCGCAGACCCTCAGCAGTCTTTTTGAGTACCACAATGAAACCGCTTCAAGTACCTTAAAGTGGAGCACACTAAAGCATTATTACGTTACTTAACGGTACTTGATAAAATTTATTCAAAAGAAATTCCGGGCGGCTGACTTCTATCTCACCGATATCGACTATAAATTCATTTTTGACTTTGAAGCCTTCCTGCGGAATCATAAACCCCTCGACCATCAAAAGCCCATGAACAATAACGGCGTGATGAAACATATTATCCGCCTAAAGAAATTGGTGCACTTGGCCATGCGTTTGGAGTGGATTACTAAAGACCCCTTCATGAATTATAAACTCAGAATCGAAAAGGTAAACAGGGAACACTTATCTGATACCGAGCTGGCGAAGATGGAAAGTAAAGTTTTTGAAATTGCACGAATCGACTTGATCCGTGACTTGTTTGTGTTTTGTTGCTACACCGGGTTGGCTTATGTTGATGTGATCAACCTTACCCACGATAACATTGTGGAAGCTTCCGATGGCGAAGTATGGATACGCACCAGTACACAAAAAAATCCGATACAGCTGTGACCACTCCACTATTACCCAAAGCCATCGTGATATTAAAAAAATACAAACACAATCCCAGAGCTGCAGTCACAGGTACGGTCTTTCCAGTGATATCCAATCAGAAAGTATATGCTTACCTAATGGAGGTTGCTGAAATTTGCGGCATAAAGAAGAATATTACCTTCCATCTGGCACGGCACACCTTCGCAACAACCGTAACCCTCTCCAATGGCATTCCGATCGAAACGGTGAGCAAAATGCTGGGTCATACCAAGATTGCTACCACACAAATCTATGCTACGGTATTGGAAAAGAAGATCAGTGAAGACATGGAGGCGTTGAGAAAAAAGCTGGGATGAGACTACGGTATCACAGAATTACATTTTGCGTTGCCATGCGGATTCTTTTAAGGTTTTGGTGTCAACGTCCTTACCCGTGAAAATCGTGCAACTTTATAGCGCACATTTCTACAGATAAATAGTCTTTTACCTTTTTCTAACCTTCATTCACTTTCAAATGACCTGCCAGTTCATGGAAATATATCGGACTCCATATTTCAAGAGAACTTTGATCTCGGATAAAGCGCTTAATATCCGCTTTAACATATTGCATATTTACTGTATCAATCTTTTCAGTCAACAGCTCTCTAAACTCTATTTCGGTAATCGTATCTCTATTCCAATCGCCACTATCTTTAGCTCGTAATGCAAAATGCTTCAAGTTAAGGACGGTTCCTTTTTTAATATACCATTCCATATCATACCAATCTCGCCCTTTCACATTTTGTCTCCATTTACGAAAGAGAAGCGCGTGCATTTTACCAGCAAATAGATCAGGAAGAACGAAGCACTTAACATAAAAAGAAGAATGACGTAAGAGTAGTCTTTCCTCGGTATCGAAGCCCAAAGGGGGCTCCGTATCCACTTCGACCTTAATCTTGATGTTAGCGACCCGATCAATCCCTTGCTGAGGAATGACACCCTCTAAAACAAGTTCACTCCAAAGTGTTTCTGATTTTAAAAATGCCGAATCAATATTGCTCTTAACTGCTTTTTTCTTCTCCCGGATAGACACTTTCATCCATAATGATTCAAATTCATGGACGATCGCTTCTTGATATTTAACCAGATCAAATTCTGGATTCACCTCAAGGAGTGAGAAGTCCAGATTCTCCGAAAACCTGTCCAAGCCATAAAATATCCTTAATGCTGTACCTCCATAAGAAGCAGCCTTTTCAAAAAATCCGGCTCGATAAAGGCCTGCAAGAGCTATTTCCTGCATAATTTCTCTTAGCGCATCCTTAGCGTCCTGCTAATTCCCAGGTTTGTAGCTATCAAGCCATTCCTTTATCATAATTGTTCTATCATTTTAACCACCATCAATAGGCTATCCTTTTTCGGTGCATCGGAAAGCCATTCTTGTATCATATTCGTATTCAAATCCTTCAATGCTGATTCGTCGATCCGCATATCATCAACAAGATAATTATAGGCATTACGGATACCCCTTAATGCCAATCCTGAAGTGGTTACTATTTTGTCACACAATGCCTTTTCTGGTGATGCGACTATAGCATACTGATTGGACGGAAGTCGAAGCGCCTGTAAACCAAAGGAATAATATGGAAGGGGAAGACGAGTATATGTAAATAAACCCATCGCTGTGTTGAAAGAGCGGGATGCTTTTGTCGTCATGGATGATGTTTCGTATACCCGTTCGGGAATTAACCCATAGTAAGATAGTGCGGTTTCTACCGAGACATAACTTGGTCCCAATAAATGGTTCGCTACAAGCATGACATCAGGCTTCTTATCCGTTACCGAAGGTCCAGCTATATATAAACCCCTTTTTAACGGCTCTAAAATTCCTTGAGCTTTTAACCCTAAAATTTTATCATTAGGACGCTTATAACCTTTTAGCCATGACATCAATAACTGATGTGGAAATGGTTGTTCCTCATGAATACCTATAAGCTGGTTAATTTCCATACTTAAATGTAAGAAAATAACAAGATAATCGGAAAATATTCGTTTATCTTATTCATAAACTACAGGTATTCTAAAATTAAAGTGTAAGTATTCCAAAGTGTGCCTTGGGAAGATATCTAATAATTGAGATAATACACGCCATCCCATTCTTTTGTTAGAGCTCTTTACTGGAGAAATGAACATAAAGGACCTAGATCCAGATGTATTTTTTAAACAAGAGGGAATTGAAGAAGATTAGGGAAGGAGGCTTCTCTAGATCAGGTCCGTTAAAGTCTAAATTTGGTTGCCTAGTGGAGCATAAAATTGGCGGAAAGTAACTTAGTGCCTTTGGTCCGGTATAATGGAACGATAGTAAAAGCTGAGCTTTTGTTGCAGGCAGAAAAATTTAGGGCGGTCTATATCCTTGGGTTTAGCTTACTATAACCTGCATATTCATAGTGTTAACAAGCTT
>DXEZ01000158.1 GCA_019114715.1 Candidatus Sphingobacterium stercoripullorum
CTCTTGGATCATGCTAAGCGAATTGAAGAAGAGGAGGGAGTCAGCACGATGAACCTGAAAAAGATAATCATCAACATCAGAAACATCGTTAAGCTCTTAGATAACATCTACAGTTACTCTCACCTGAGTCAAGAACAGACAGAGCGAGAAGATATTGTGCAAGCTAGCGCCTTTGTGCAGAACAGTAAAATTGATTGGAGTAAGTTTCGAGAGAACTTAAACTTGCGGTCCAACAACTTCCGTCACTCTCTACGTTTAGCCATAACGTTAAGCGCAACCTACTTAACGGTAGAGATGCTAGAGCTAGGACATATGGGAACCTATTGGATACTACTTACCATCCTGGTGATCTTAAGACCTGGCTTTGGACTAACTAAGGAGCGTAATATCCAACGCATTGCTGGGACTTTTATTGGGGGGATTATTGGTTTTCTGGTATTGATATTCGTCCAAGATGAAGTCATACGATTTATATTTCTCATCTTCTTCTTTTTGACCGCTTACAGCTTCTTTAGGATCAACTACATTATTTTAGTGATTTTTATTACGCCCTATGTACTGATTTTACTGAGCTTTACAGGAATGAACTCCCTGGATATTGCCAAAGCGAGAATCATAGACACCTTTTTGGGAGGATTGCTCGCATTCTTATCCAGCTACTTGATATTACCCAGCTGGGAGAGTAGCCAAATCAAAGGTCGACTGGAGAAGGTATTGGTGGCCAACTACAATTATCTAGTCATTGTACTGGAAATACTACTAGGTAATCCCCCATCTTTAACGGCAATCAAACTGATGCGAAAGGAAGTTTATATTGCCTCGGCCAACATGAGCTCTACCTTTCAGCGTATGTTAACCGAGCCAAAATGGAGGCAAAAGAGCAGTAAAGAGGTCAACAGGTTTACTATCTTAAACCATATATTTTCCTCCTATGCGGCCACCTTATTGGATCAAGTAAACAGCCGGGGGCAGGAATCTTTTACCCAGGAGCACATCAAGCTTCTACGGAATACTCTAAAAAAGCTTGAGAACAGCATTATGCTCATTCCAGAAGCAGATATAAGCGCTCTCCATAACTTGGACTCCTTGTTTAAACTCAGCGAATCGGAGGACGGAGCAGAGAGCAGTCATTTGATTACCGAACAATTACAATTTTTAAATAAGATTTCTGCAGATTTGCACAAGGCGACAAAAAAGGTTTTAATAAAAGAGCAAATAATTCATACAAGTGATGAGTAATAATAAAAAGCAAATAGAGGATGTATTAATAGTGGGTGCTGGTCCAATTGGACTTGCTTGTGGCCTTGCTGCACAAAAACGAGGGCTCAGCTATAGAATTATTGAAAAAGGATGCCTAGTCAACTCGCTATACAACTACCCCGATACGATGACCTTCTTTTCGTCTTCCGATAGGTTAGAAATTGGTGATATTCCTTTTGTTACCACCCTTCCTAAACCAAAAAGGGCGGAAGCGTTGGAATACTACCGCAGGATTCAGGATAAATTCGACCTCACGGTCCAGCTGTTTGAAAAAGTAATAGACATAAAAAAAGAAGGACCTATTTTTTCAGTCAAGACCAACAAAGGCAGCTACCAAAGCAAGCAGGTCGTCATCGCTACTGGTTTTTACGACTTACCGGTCATGCTGAATGTCCCTGGGGAAGACCTTGAAAAAGTCAAACACTATTATAAAGATCCCCACTATTACGCCAACCAAGATGTCGTTGTAGTGGGTGCAAGCAACTCCGCCATTGATGCAGCACTGGAAACTTATAGGAAAGGTGCGCGCGTTACTCTCGTAATCCGAGGCCCGGAGGTGAGCCATAGGGTGAAATATTGGGTCAGGCCCGATGTTTTAAACCGCATCGCAGAGGGCGAGATCAAGGCTTACTTCAACAGTCAGCTCACGGCCATCCACCCGGGAACGGTAGAGGTACAAACACCCCTGGGGCAGGTAACCTTTAAAAATGATTTTGTACTGGCTTTAACAGGCTACCGCCCAAATTTCGAGTTTCTAGAAAAAGTAGGTGTACAGATTGCCGATGAAGCGCCTAGAATTCCGTTTCACGACCCTGGAACGATGGAAACAAACATCAAAGGTTTGTATTTAGCGGGCGTAGTCTGTGGCGGGCTTAATACGCACCTGTGGTTCATAGAAAACTCCAGGATCCACGCCGATATCATCATGGAACATATACGGGCGGGCATGTAACCCTTTCACTATCCATTTGCCTTTAGCCCGCGAACAAATATCCGGACCATCTTTTGCTGCATTTCCATTACTAGGGAAAACTCCTCGGGAGTAGGAAATAAAGGAGTACCCATTTCTTTTAGGATACCAAATCGCATGCCTACTAAAGAAAAGAACAGTAATCTGGCCGTAGTATCTGCATTTTCAAAATGCAGCTCACCATTTAACTTTCCGCGTTTTAAGATGGTAGCGAACTGCTGAATTTCCTTTTCAAAAAACTTCCTAACGGTCTTCTCTAGATCTGCTGGCGCATCTTTGCGCATATTGTAAGAGTACTCAAACAGATTGTAATACTCGGTCAAAAAATCCGTCCTACTTTGAATGATAGCTAAAAACACAGCTTCGGAATCCTCGGTAGTATCAATTAGGTCGTTGCTGGCATCAATCACTTCATTCATGACATACCCCAGCACGGCAGCATACAGGCTGTTTTTATCCGGGTAATAATAATACAGCAAGGCTTTAGAAATGGACAAATCTTTGGCTATCTCCGCCATGGTCGTCTTATTCATCCCGAAATGAGCAAATCTTTTCTTTGCTACCTCTAGGATACTTTTTCTTTTTGAGTCTGATTTTTTAGACATGGTACGTTAGTATTCGGTTTATTCACTCGCAAAACTTAACTTTGTATTATAAAGTTATTATATTTTTTTGAATATTTGAAAAATAAAGTCAAAATCGTGAAATATGCTTGAAAGCAACATCTCATTAAAACCTTTTAACACCTTTGGAGTACCCGCTATAGCGTCAAACTACCTCAAGATAACCCAGGAGCATCAGCTCCAAGAATTGTTTGACTCTCACGGATTTCCAGCTCCAAACCTCACACTGGGTGGCGGTAGCAATGTGCTTTTCACGAAAAACTACTCGGGCTGTGTTATTCACATACAAATAAAAGGTATTCAACACTTTATAGAAGGATCCAATATTTATGTTACCGCTGGTGGTGGTGAAATATGGAACGATCTAGTGTGGTATTGCGTGGACCGCGGATTTGGCGGCTTAGAGAACATGGCGCTGATCCCCGGAACAGTAGGCGCCTCACCGGTGCAGAATATTGGAGCCTACGGTGCAGAGCTCATGTCCTACTTCCATAGCTGCAGGGCTTTTGATAAACAAAATGGTGAGTTTGTAACATTTAATAACCAGCAGTGCAAGTTCAGCTATAGAGATAGCATCTTTAAAACCACCTATAAAGACCGCTTTATCATCACCTCGGTCACCTACAAGCTTTCATTAAACCACCAGATCAACACCTCTTATGGCGCAATAAACCAAGAGCTCCAAAAAAGAGGAGTCTCCTCTCCTACTATTCAAGATGTCGCAGAGGTAGTCTCGCATATACGCGTAGAAAAACTACCCGACCCCTCCACGGTGGGCAATGCGGGGAGCTTTTTTAAAAACCCAATTATTTCCCGCGAGCAGCACGATCAGTTAAAAGAAAAGTTCCAAGACTTGGTCAGTTACCAGGTAGATGCCTCCCAGTTTAAAATTGCTGCAGGCTGGCTCATCGAACAGTGCGGTTATAAGGGAAAAACATTTGGCCAGGTGGGTGTATGGAAAAACCAAGCGCTAGTTCTCGTGAACCAAGGACAGGCTAAAGGCATAGAAATTTATCAGCTTTCCGAGGAGATTGCTCAGTCAGTTTATAACAAATTCAACATCACCCTAGAGCGTGAAGTTAACATCCTTTAGCTAGCAGCTAAACCAATACAGACAGACATCTACTTAGCTATTAGGTAATTCATTTCCAGATTTAAGGCAAGATTTTAAGTTTAAGGCACGTTTTTTGAATGTCTATACGTTCAGTAGGATACCATTTTTTCTTAGGGAGTTCTTCCCTGTATGTTATCCATAAATGGAGGTTAAACTTAAATACCAGCAAAATGAATAAGATTGAATTTAAAAGAAAACTAGCACAACAAGCCCCGTATCTTGAACTTTATGCTCGTGGTTTCACCAACAATTCAGACGACGCCTTAGATCTAGTACAAGACACCGCACTGAAAGCAGTCAAGTACTTCCAGTCCTTTAAAGATGGTACGAACCTCAAGAGCTGGCTATACACCATTATGCGCAACACGTTTATCAACAAATACCGCCGTATACAACGTATTAACACACTTGTGATTCGTCAGGAGCAAATTTCTAATGCGAATTTGTTAGCATCGTCCACCAAAAATAAAGGAGAGAGTAATTTTATTCTCGACGATATCCAAAAGGCACTTAGAGGGTTAAACAAGGAATACTACACCCCATTTATGATGTACTACGAGGGATACAAATACCATGAAATTGCAGACCATCTGGCCATTCCTATTGGTACGGTTAAAACGCGCATTCATGTAGCTCGAAAGATCATGAAAAAAGCACTTACCGTCTACAAAAATCGTTAAGGCTAAGGCGTGGTACCCAGTACTCAAATGGAGGGTCTCTTTGCAATACCTAATCTCACGGTAGTCTCCCACTGCTTGTGCGGGATGGGTTATGCCCCATGCTAACTACACACAGTTTGGACAAAGCCCCGAAACTGT
>DXEZ01000159.1 GCA_019114715.1 Candidatus Sphingobacterium stercoripullorum
AATGTCTCAGAACCAGTCCTACGGATATCTCCGATAGGCTTAAAGTCTTCGCCATTAAATTCATAAAAATCTTCTGGATATTGGTTGTTCTCTACACCACCACCGATATATGCTTTATCGCCGATGACAAAAGCAAATGCACCCGCTTTTTTAAACGCAAAGTTAGTGCTTAACTTTGTCCAGGAGTTGCTAGATGGATCGTATTTATAAAAGTCATTGAATTGCTTGCCAGATTCTGTTGAACCTAAGCCTACGTATCCATAACCGTCTAGTGCAAAAGCTACTGCATCGTAACGTCCTTCACCAGGGAATTGAGCAATTTCTTCCCAAGAGTCATTTGCAGAATTGTATTTGTAGAAATCGTTAAGCGGTGTTTCACCGTTGTAACCGGTACCTACATAGCCGTTGTTTCCAATAGCAAACCCTGTCGCTCCGTGTCTCGCATCGCCAATAAACTCCGCTACTTCCTCCCACTGACCTGACTCGATATTTAATGAGTAAGTGTCTGTTGCTCTTTCATTATTTTTTAATAATCCTGTTGTTAAATAGCCTACCCCCTCGATTTGGAAAGAGGCAGCCCCTGTTCTAGGGTCACCAGTTAAGCCAGGACCACGGTTCCATTCTGTAGGGCCACTATCAACTTCGTCCTGATCATCACTTTTCTTACAAGAATTGAAAGTGAATAGTGCAACTATACCAGCTAAGATTAAGACTTGCCAATTTTTCTTGTTCATAAATTATTGAAATTTAGTATATACGATGTTTAATTTTATTTTCGGGCGGCCATTTTCTTTTGCTATGACAGCCGTATTTGTTGAATGAAATAGACTTGACGTAGATGTTGTTATCATTAGACTGTGTCCATACATCTCTTTATTGTTAATGCTTTTTACGTAATCAATCAGATTAAATACGTATCGGCCTTTTTTTCCTTGAGAATCTCCTGCTCTATATACCGCTTCTTCCACATTGTTTACAAATGGAGAGCGTACAACTGAAAATGGGTTATTGTTTTCATTTGCTATTAGTAGCATTAAGTTATTAGGAGGAGGTAGCGCTTTGTTTTTGCCGTCCTCAACCTCTACTATGAGCTCTACTTTATTGATACTTATATCTGGCGTATACATGAATTCATTTAACGCTGGAATTTTCAGTTTCGCTACAACTCCCGATCCAGATTGGATGAACAAAGGCTCACCTTGAAGGTCTGCTGCAGTTAATTCTCGCTCTACACTAAGCTCCTGATAAGGTGTTGCGGTACGGTCGTAACTTATTTTATTGTATTGAAGTTCTTTGTTTGCGAGTACTAATTGCTTACTCCCTTGTGCGTAAAACCCAGAGCCATCCGGATAGGAATAATTTAATTCCACCTGCACTGTATCGTTGAAACCTAATACCACTGAATTATCTTCGTGCGGTCGGATTACAAGGCCTTTAAAGTATTTTAGAAACTCCTCATTATTTGCAACCTGATAGGATTGATCTTGTAAAAGAGTAAATAATTCCTCCCCCCAATCTTGGTCTAATTTGATATTTACTGAATCTAGAGAGTTCATCTTTGGTGAAAAAGTGGCTTGTCCAAAAATATCCGCTTGGTAAGCTGTTTCTTGATCGGTAAATACTGAAGGCCCTTCTACATAGTTAGGAATTTCGTAGTTCCCTATGTCTTCTTTGGGATCAACCAGTTTAATATCCTCTATTAAACGGTGAACTAAGAAAGTCTGCTTTTGTGTTGTGTCTCCGTAAACATACTTGGATCTGTCTGGCCTTATGATTAAGTTGATGGAATCATACCTTGCATCTTCGGGAATATCGCCAACAGACGTGTTCTCCAGAGCTATTCTAAAGTAGGTTTCTGATTCAATACTTCCTACAACTGGATCGGTGGCTTTTCCTATCAGAAGTCGTTCTGTTGCCTGCGCCGGTAAAAAAGGCAATTCGACCAAAGAAGATTCTATGGTCATCGTGTCAACAGCAACCAGCCCCATTTCTTCTCCAGATGACTGATCTAAGGATACACTTAAATCTTTGTCACATGCAATTAAAAGGGGAATTGCCACCACAAATGCAATATTACTCTTTAATCTTTGAAAAATTTGCCTCATATTTACACTTTGACTTGCAAAAGTAATCAAACCAATGGATTATTCCTTGTTATATTTTGTTAAATTCCAATTGGTTTCAATTTTGCACAAAAGTAATAAATAATTCAATCATTTTTATTTCTATGCTAAAGAAGTACAGACTGTTATTTGTATTTATCGTTCTTACCGCAGGAGGAATTGGAACGGTTCTGGGACTTTGGCTATGGAATAGTTACCTCGAACACCGAGATTTCTTTCGCTTAGGCGTGGAAAGGGGAACCTATGAAGTCCTTGCAAACTTCTATGAAGATAAAAAGGATTCCTTTGAAATAGATGCAAAAGACAGCACGGCGTATTTTAATAGGTTTGAAAGGCGTTTTTTAGGGTTCGTACATGATATCTACCCCGTAATTAACACCGACTCGGTTCTTTCCGAATGGCAACATGCAGTGGATGAGTATTTTTTAAATAGACCATCACGTAGCAACGGACGAAGAGGGGGCAGGGGCTTGCCTCCATTTTTATTGAGTAGAATTGATTTCAATCCATCTGCTATTGCAGAGCTGAACACAAACCTCAATAAGTTTTTAAAAGACCAAAATTGGTCTACCTCTGTCGAGCTTACCTTATTTAATAAATCTCAAAATCAAACGGGGGAACTCAAAGAAGATACGTTGTATGCCTCACGGCCTATTTTAATCGATGCGGATAATAACCTTTATTTAGGCGTTAAATGCGACCAGCTTTGGTTAACGGTTATCAAAAATATGCTTGCCCCAATCTTTCTAAGTGTCTTTTTGATCATTGCATTAATTGCAATCTTCTATTATCTTCTGTCTACTATCATCCAGCAGAATAAAGATGCCCTGCAACGCAAAGCATTTGTTAATAATATGACTCATGAGCTTAAAACACCGGTTTCAATAGCTATGGCAGCCATCGAGTCTATAGAAAAGTTTGGAATAGGGGATCAAAAGCAAAAAAGAGAGGAGTATCTTTCATTGGCGAAAAAAGAGCTGGATCATTTGATTCACACGATTGACGAAGTCTTAATGGTGGATGTGCATGAGAATACTCAGGTGTCTTTGAACTTTAGTCAATTTGATTTAGGAGAGCTTATACAAGAATGTGTGGATGCGCATCAGATAACCCATAAGGGAAATGCAATTATTAAATTCCAGCAGCCTGTAGATTCAATGGTTATTTCAGCAGATCGCGAGCACATAAGAAATGTTTTTAGTAATCTAATTGATAATGCTGTGAAGTATTCTCAAGCGGACCAGCAAGCCTTAGTAGAGCTTAGTGTGAAGGAAAAGAAGACAAAGATAGAAATTCGCGTGCGGGATAACGGGAAGGGAATTGGAGATGAGCATATTAAATCCATCTTTGAGTTGTTTTATAGAGTCCCAGAAGGGCACCTACACAGTGTTAAAGGTTTCGGACTGGGCCTTGCGTACGTGAAGCAGATAGTAGAGCTCCATGGTGGGAGTGTTGAGGTGAGGAGCCAACTAGCTAAAGGGAGCACTTTTATTGTAAACTTGATGAAAAAACAACCATGAAAGTAAAGGTTTTGTATGTTGAAGATGAAAGCGCTTTAGCTATGATTGTTAGTGATAGCTTGAGGTCTTTCGGTTTCGAGGTTATCCACCGTGAGAACGGCTTTGATGCGCTCAATGCTTTCAAAGCCTATGAACCAGATGTAGTGGTTCTAGACATCATGATGCCGAAAATGGATGGGTTTACCTTGGCCGAGGAGATTCGGCATATCAATAAGGAAACGCCGTTAATTTTTTTGTCTGCTCTTACCAACACACAGGATGTGGTAAAGGGCTTTAAGCTGGGTGGGGACGACTACATCCGAAAACCATTTAAAATAGAAGAGCTCATCGTTAGAATAGAGGCTCAGGCGAATAGAAAGCTAACAAAGCCGCCAGTACAAGAGAGGTTTACGATAGGTGGTTTTGAATTGAATACCAGTAAAAGCACACTGAGCGATGGGCGGGGACAAGAGGTCGAATTAACCTATCGTGAGATGGAGTTGTTAAGGGTGTTGTTAGAAAATGAAGGTCAAGTTGTTAAAAGAGGAACCATTGCAAACTTGATAGATCCAGAGGGTAACGGTAAAATATTTACCGGTAGAAGCTTGGATGTATTTATTTCTAGGCTCCGGAAGTATTTCTCTGCCGATAGTCGTATAAAAATAGTGAATGTTCGCGGAGTGGGCTATATGTTATCTTTTGATAAGTAATCACGCATTATCCGCACCTGAGGACTGATCTAAAGATTCAAAAACAGAGTTTTGAGATTTATATTCAGGTACTAAATGCTTCATACGTTTTACGAGCTCCATTGCAGTGTCTTTGCTGTGATTTATGTCTATCAGTTCGTCAATTTTCGTTTTGAAGTCTTCTTGCCAGTTATTCCGTACCCTTGAGATCATGATTTTGTTGTGGTGAGTTGGTACGGTGACTTCTCCATCAGCAAGTAGCTCTTCATAAATCTTTTCTCCCGGTCTAAGGCCTACAATTTTGATGTCAATATCCTCGGGGTATTTGAGTCCACTAAGGCGAATCATTCTTTTTGCTAGATCCATGATTTTAACCGATTCACCCATGTCAAAAACATAAATTTCTCCTCCATTACCCATAGATCCTGCTTCTAAGACCAGTTGACAGGCTTCAGGGATGGTCATAAAGAACCGCGTGATTTCTGGGTGGGTTACTAAAACTGGTCCTCCTTGTTGAATTTGCTTCTTGAATAAGGGGACAACTGAACCATTCGACCCCAGTACGTTACCAAATCGTGTTGTTACGAATTTTACTAGGCTCATACTTTGTTTATAGGCAACATACAATTCGGCAATACGCTTTGTAGCTCCCATCACATTCGTTGGGTTTACTGCTTTGTCTGTGGAAACCATGATGAACTTTTCTACCCTATAAATATCGGCAAGGTCCACTAAGTTTTTTGTGCCTCGAATATTGACGGCAACCGCTTCATAAGGTCCTTCTTCCATTAAAGGAACGTGTTTGTAGGCTGCAGCATGGTAAATTAAGTGGGGTTGAAATTTAGCGAATAGCGCATCTAATCGTGGATAGTCTCTTATATCTCCCACTATAAACTTCACATGAGATAAGTCTTTTCCATAGGCTTTAAACTCTTGCTGGAGTTCATAAATACTGGACTCTCCATTGTCAATTAAGATTAACCGGGATACCGGATAATGAAATAATTGACGCGCAATTTCACTGCCTATAGATCCAGCAGCACCAGTTACTAGGATAACCTTGTCTTTTACCTGATTCTTAATGCTATCCTTAGCCAATTCGATAGGCTCTCTTTCGAGTAAATCTTCAATAGCAATGTCTTTAATTAACTGTGGCTTAAAGTCTGAATTGAGCCACTCTCTAAAAGGAGGGGTCCTTTTGAGCTTTACAGGTAGGTGCTCGAACTTTTCGATCAGGGACTTTACACGGTCGGCGCTAATTAGCTCCACCGCAAAAATAATTTCGCCAATGTGATAGCGGCTTATAAAAGCGGTGTCTATCTGATCGGTGTGGAAGACACGTATTCCACTAATTTTGGTGCCCTTAATTTTTTTATTGTCGTCAATAAAACCGTAGACACTAAAGGGAGCGTTTGCGAATCCTTGTATTCCGCTTAATGCCTGGAGTCCAAGTTGTCCTGCACCAAAAATTAAAACACGTTTTTTGAACTTGCCGAGCATGACATAACGGTCGTAGAACTCTTTATAGAGTATCCTTAAAATTATTAGAAATAACGTATTTACTCCAAAATGTAATAGGATGAAATAAGGTCTAATGGTTGAAGAGGGGGTTATAAGCAAACTGTTGCTTATAATAAGAAGTATCAATCCAATTATCGAAGCAAAAAGCACCTGCATGAGGTCTTGCAAACTGATATATCTAACTACTCTGCGGTGTACTTTCATGACCGAGAATCCTAAACCATAGCATAAAAGTAGGGCCAGAACTTCAGTTAATTGGAACTGCACCGATACCTTAAGGTATGCGTATAAACTCAACTTACAGATAAAGTAAGAGAGCAGGGTGATGTTTAAGTCAATGACTAAAACCACCCACCTAGGCATTTTGCGTCTCAATTGTCGCAGAAATAATTTTGCTCGAGTAACTAGACTTGTATCTTTCACGTTGATTTTAAGGAAATATAACTATTACGCTAATATAGCTTTTTTCAAGATAACTTTTACAGTTGTCTGATTTAATCCCGTTTTATTCAAGCTTTTTAAAGCTTGAATCGCCACTGTAAATAATTGATTTTAGAGTTTTGAGCTAGGAACATCCGTTCGTAATATGTTTTAATTTCTAAAACGGGGTCATTTAGTCCTTCTTTGTAAAGGTCTGTAGTTGCAGTAATTATTTCAGAAGGAAAGGACGCCAGTTCTTCTAAAGTGGAATCGTATAACAGGCGGGAGTCTGTTTTCAAGTGTAAAATACCCCTTGGCTCTAATATTTCTCGGTAGAGTTTTAAGAACCTTTCATAGGTGAGTCTTTTTTTTGACCTTCTTTTGCTAGGATGAGGATCAGCAAACGTTATCCATATTTCGCTAATCTCTGAGACAGCAAAATAATCCATTATATTTTCAATCCTAGCCCTTAAAAAAGCGACATTATCTAGGTTGTTCTCTAGGGCATCTTTAGCACCTCGCCACATTCTATCGCCTTTCAGGTCCACACCTATGAAGTTCCGCTCAGGGAACATTTTCGCCATTGAAACACTATATTCACCCTTGCCGCAAGCTAACTCTAGTGTTATAGGTTTTTTGTTTTTAAAGAACCCAGAGTTCCAGCTCCCTTTCAGCCTTTCTCCTTGTTCTGCAGTATGTGCATTATTAAAAGTGCTGAATTCTGCGTATTTTTTTAGCTTATTCTTTGCCATTGAGCTTAAATTTACGGCAAAAATAAGCTTATATTTGTGGTTTCAAATGAAAAGATGTGGATATAAACTCAAAAATATATATTGCTGGGCATAATGGGATGGTAGGTGCCGCTATTTGTAGAGAGCTTAAAGCTCAAGGCTATACCAACCTCGTGTTTAGGAGTTCCAAGGAGCTAGACCTTCGATCCCAAGAGGGGGTTCGGAAATTCTTTATGGAAGAAAAACCTGAATATGTTTTTCTTGCTGCTGCCAAAGTAGGAGGGATAGGTGCTAATAATAAATACAGAGCAGAGTTTCTTTATGATAATTTAGCTATACAAAATAATGTCATACACCAAGCCTATGCTCACGGGGTAGAAAAACTATTGTTTTTAGGTTCGAGCTGTATATATCCGAAGTTCGCATCCCAACCGATTAAAGAAGAATATCTTTTGCAGGGAGCCTTAGAGCCTACTAATGAGCCTTATGCAATCGCGAAAATTGCTGGGCTGAAAATGTGTGAGGCCTATTGGGATCAATACGGAAGTGAGTTTATTTCCGTCATGCCAACCAATTTATACGGGCCAGGAGATCATTACGATTTGAACAACTCACACGTTTTACCTGCCCTGATTCGAAAGTTTCATGAGGCCAAAGTAGAGCGTCTGACTCAAGTAGAAGTTTGGGGTACTGGAACGCCTTTAAGGGAATTCTTATATGTAGATGATCTAGCTAGTGCTTGCGTGTTTTTGATGAAAAATTACCGAGAAAAAGAATTTTTAAATATCGGCTCGGGGGAGGAGGTAAGTATTGGGGATTTGGCGGCTTTAATACAACAGGTTGTGGGCTATTCAGGAGAACTGTATTTCAACACTGAAAAACCCGACGGTACGCCTAGGAAGCTTCTAGATAGCAGTCACATCAAGTCTTTAGGATGGAGCCCGAAAACCAGTTTGGAGCAAGGTGTTATTAATGCCTATGAAGACTTTAAATCAAGAATAGAATCTAAATAAATATACTTATGAATAAGGAACAATTGCAAGAGTTAAGGGATAGAACCAATTCCCTGAGGAGGCATCTTTGACATCGATAATCGAAAACAAAGGATAAAAGAAAATCAAGCGCAATCCTTGAAGCCTGATTTCTGGAATGATTCCAAGGCAGCAGAAGCTGTGATGCTAGACATCAAAAGAGACAAGCTTTGGACCGATCGGTTCGATGAGCTGGTGTCGGTGGTAGAAGAAACAGAAGTGCTTTATGAATTTTTCTTAGAGCAGGAAGCTAGCGAGGAGGAACTTCAAGAGCAATATGAGAGTGCTGTTGCTGTGTTAGAAGGCTTGGAGTTCCAAAACATGCTTTCCTCAGAAGAGGATCAACTGGATGCTGTCGTTCAAATCACGGCAGGTGCAGGTGGAACCGAGAGCTGCGATTGGGCTTCGATTTTAATGCGGATGTATATCATGTGGGGTGAAGGAAGAGGTTATAAGGTAACAGAGCAAGACCATTTAGCGGGTGACGTTGCAGGGATTAAATCGGTGACTTTACAGATTTCGGGTGAGTTTGCATACGGCTATTTAAAAGGAGAGAACGGTGTCCACCGGCTGGTAAGAATTTCTCCATTTGATTCAAATGGTAGAAGGCACACTTCTTTTGCTTCAGTGTACGTATATCCATTGGTGGATGATAATATAGAGGTGGATATTAAGGATGCGGAAATTGAATGGGATACATTTAGAGCTGGTGGAGCTGGTGGTCAGAATGTGAATAAGGTAGAAACTGCGGTACGGTTACATCATAAGCCCACAGGTATAGTTGTCACCAACCAAGAGTCTAGGTCTCAATTGCAGAACAAGGAAAATGCTATGCGTTTATTGAGGTCTCAATTGTATGAGATTGAACTTAGAAAAAGGAAAGAGTCTACCGAGGCAATTGAAGGTTCTAAGAAAAAGATCGAATGGGGGTCACAAATTAGAAACTATGTTTTACACCCATATAAACTTGTTAAAGATTTACGTACGAATGTAGAAACATCCGATACGCAATCCGTATTAGATGGTGATATCGATGAGTTCTTGAAGGCGTTTTTAATGGAATATGGACAAGTCTAAGTTGTTTTAACTTAGAACTTGTTTTTCCACATCATACTCTCTACAGGCCTATCTGTAACTGTAGTGTACTTAGCATCGTCTTTGCTGTGATAAGGAGTTCCCACATCACCCTCTACAGCAAAATAGATCAGCTGGCCGATGGGCATTCCTGCGTAAATACGAACCGGTTGGGTGACGGATATTTCCAGAGTCCAGGTATTACAAAAACCAACGTCTCCTTTTCCTGCGGTAGCATGAATGTCAATCCCCAGGCGTCCTGTGCTTGACTTTCCTTCCAAGAAAGGCACGTGGGCTTTGGTTTCAGTATATTCTAATGTTACCCCCAGATATAAGGTGTTGGGTTCTAAAACTAAACCTTCCTCAGGGATCTCTATGTATTGAATCTTATTGTGTTTTTTTGCGTCCAACACACGGGAGTCGTACGTGGCTAGAATATTTCCTAAATGCACATCGTAGGAGTTCGTTCCCAAGCACTTTCTATCAAAAGGCTCAATGACGATGTTGCCTTTATCCATTTCCTCTAGTATTCTCGTATCTGTTAGAATCATTATTAGCAATTATAGAATAAAGTCAAAAATACATTATTGTATTTAATATGCGACAATATATATACTTTTCTTTATATTTACTTATGCCTTTAATTGAATTAAGAGATCTAGGGAATGACGCTAAGCTGGCTGTTTGGAAAATAAGTGAGACTGAAGAGCAGCTTTACGAATACCTGCAATTACATGCGGGGGAAAAGGATTTCATCAGCCGCTTAAGGAAGGGGAAGAGGACTTTGCAGTGGATGGCTTCCAGAGCCTTACTTCGAGAGCTGCTGAATACAAAAGATCCGATTTCTTGTCCCTCAGATGCGCATGGTAAGCCCTATTTGGTAGGCTTTCCTTATAAGATTTCTATTACCCATTCCTTTGATTATGCAGGTGTCATTTTAAATGCCAAGGGAGAATGTGGGATTGATATTGAGCTAGTAAAACCAAAAATTAAATTAATTGCCCATAAATTTTTAAAAGAACAGGAGCTAGATTTTATCCGTAGTAACGATCAAGAATTAGACGCTTTATATGCATGTTGGTGTGCAAAAGAAGCGGTGTATAAGTTGATCGGAAAAAAAGGCACCTCCTTTCGTAAGCATATGACTATCCAACCGTTTGACTTTAGAGCACAAAATTATTTGACATTACAGTTGGATCTAAACGGGCATTCTCGAGTTTTTAAAGTGTATTACGAAAAATTAAACGGCTATATGATGGGTTACGTGGTAGAGTGATTTTATCGCCTTACTTTGAACCAGTGCTAAAGTCTGTTTTTTGAACTCTAATGGCATTTAAAATCGCTAATAAGGCTACACCTACATCTGCAAATACAGCCTCCCACATAGTCGCTATCCCACCGGCGCCCAATACCATGACAATGGCTTTGATTATAAAAGCTAATGCGATATTTTGCCAAACTATTTGTTTCGTTTTTTTTCCTATTCGGATTGCCGCAGGTATTTTCAAGGGATTATCGTCTTGAATGACCACATCGGCAGATTCTATGGATATATCGCTTCCCAATCCACCCATGGCTATACCCACATCGCTGAGTGCTATCGCAGGGGCGTCATTAATTCCGTCCCCAATGAATGCAATTGGTGCACTATTTTCTTTGATGCTGCCCATCTTTTTGACTTTATCCTCAGGTAGTAAATCACCGAAGGCTTCTTTAATCTTCAGCTTGTCTGCAACATAGCTAACAACGGCCGACTTGTCACCACTGAGCATTGTGGTTGCTACACCTAGGGAATTTAGCTGCTGAATTGCTTGGTAGGCCTCCTCCTTGATTTCATCAGCTATTGTAACATAGCCTTGGTACTTGCCTTTGTAAGCAATAGCAATGGTTGTTAATACAATCTCACGGGTATCTACTGAGTATTTGATGTCCATCCGATCGAGCAATTTAAAATTGCCCACTAGGAGTTCCTCTCCATTAATGAGGCCTTTAAGTCCAAGGCCTGGGACCTCTTCGACCTTTTGGAACGTTAGGTTAGGGTTGACTGGGCCGATGTGTTGAGCCAAGGCCGTTGCCACAGGATGGGAGCTATGACTTTCTAGGGCATTGACCATTTCGAGGAGCTCGCTTTGGTTGTTAGGGTCAGATAGAATGACCTCTTGTACTTGGAAGACTCCACGGGTCATTGTCCCCGTTTTATCGGTTACTACATGCTTTAAATCGGCCAGAACGTCTAAGTAGTTGCTGCCTTTTATTAAAATTCCATTTTTACTAGCCGCTCCCACCCCTCCAAAATAGCCCAGGGGAATTGAAATGACTAGTGCACAAGGACAAGAGATTACTAGGAATATGAGCGACCTGTAAAGCCACTCTTGGAATATGTATTCTTGAACAAAAAAATAAGGGATAAAACACAGCGCTAGCGCCAAAAAGACGACAATTGGCGTATATATTTTCGCAAACTTTCGAATAAATAGTTCGGTTGGAGCCTTTTGGTCGCTGGACTCTTGTACTAATTGAAGGATTTTACTGAGTTTACTATCCTGATAGGGAGTCGTTACTTTAACAAGCGAGGTGGTATTGAGGTTAATCATTCCAGCTAGAACCACTTGTGTTTCTCGTATCGTTTTTGGCTTACTCTCGCCGGTAAGTGCGGATGTATCAAATGCACCTGATGTGGAGAGTAGCACGCCGTCTAATGCGAGTTTCTCGCCTGCTTTCAGTCGTATAGTTTGATTCACTAGGACATCTTGAGCTGCAACCTCTTCGGTGCTATCGCCCTTTACTAAGGTGACAAAATCTGGGCGCTGATCTAAAAGAGATTTGATGTTTGAAGTCGCTCTACTGACCGCCAAGTCTTGAAAATTCTCGCCTATTGTGTAGAACAACATGACTGCAACGGCTTCTGGATATTCATTTATTGCAAATGCGCCCAAAGTGGCAATTCCCATTAAAAGAAATTCAGAAAACACATCTCCTGTTCGAATTTGCTTGACGGCTTCAATTAAAACGGGGAGGCCTACTGGAATATAGGCTAGCGTATACACGAGCAATCGTAGGTATCCAATAAACCAATCATTCACCACCAGATGATCCAGTGCAACAGCTATTAATAAAAGGGTGAGCGATATAAATGCAGGGAAAAATAGCTTCCAATCCGCAGCACCTGTATTATGGCTGTGATGATCGTGATGGTTCTTGTTTACCTTTGGGCTATCGTGCGAATCGGATGGGAGCGTGCAGCACTCTTTTTTTCTGTAAAAAGATTGAATAGTATTTTTCATGTCTTATCTTCTTGTATGCCAATTACAAATATAACAAGACTATCCATGCAATGCTATTGCAATCCTGACTAGGTGAGCTAAAAAATAAAAGGCTCCTGAGGAGCCTTGATGATTTTAAAAATGTCTGCGACGATTGTTCTGGCCTGGTTCGACACCTCCTGCAAACTTCGATATTTTATAGGTGAAAGTAAGCATAAAGTATTGCCCTAAACGGTTGGTTCGAACGTCGGATATCAAGTTGAGCGCTTCTACGTTAGTTCTTGAGATGTTAACTTGTTCGTCAAGTAAGTCGAAAGCAGAAAGTCTGATAGCTCCTCTATTCGCTTGAAGTAGTTTCTTCTCCACGTATGCGTTGATGATAAATGGGTTTTCGTCAAATCCACTTCCTTTATAGAAGGATTTTGAGAGGTCAGCTCCGAACACCCAAGTCGGTGTGATGTTATATGAACCGTATAAGTTGGGGCTCCAGCTACTAGTTGTTGTTGTTCTGTCGGTAAACGAGTTGTTTGTAGTGTTCCAAGAATAACGTACACCGCTGCTAACCTCTAGCTCTTCGGTTGGCGTATATCTAAAGTTAACTCCTTGCATCAACATCCAGTTTCTCGCAATGTTTTTATTGAAGTCGGTAAATGCGACGTTGTTATTATAAGAACCACCACCCATAAACGATAAGTTGTACGTTTGGTCTTTCCAGGATCTCCCGTAATGGTAAAAGGAGTTTAAATTATAGGTTCCATCTGCATTCATGTATTGCGTTTCTTGCACAATCCCTAACTCTGGGTCACGGCTTTGTACGACATTGGAAACGATTTTATTTTGTGTGGTAGCCCCTCTAAAGAACATAAAGAAAGTTTTGCCCGTTTGAAAATCAGAGTTTCTAAATCGCATGCTGATGTTGTGTCCAAATTCAGCATCAAGATCTGGGTTACCCGTTACTATGGAGGTCGGATTTGAACTATCCGTGAAAGGCTGGATTTGGGTGATGGACGGTTCGTTAGAAGAACCGTTGTAGTTTATCTGTAAGCTCTTTTGGCGACTGAATTTATACTCAAATCGCGCAATAGGCACAAAGCGAAGTCCTTTTCTGTGTATATCTATGAAGTTGTCATCTACCTGCGCATCTCCAGATAGTAAGGTAGGTTCAACTGAAGCCCCTACCGTATATTGCAACTTCTCGTTATTGAAGTTGTAACTAGCGCCCAATCTATGTGTGGAGAAGGAGTAATCGTAAAACCTCTCAAAGTTATATAGATCATCGTTGATGATGCCATTATCTTCATCAAAAGCAACCTGGCTGCGGTTGTTGTCGTAGGTGTTGACGTTATAGTCGTAAGTGAATTGAATTCTACTTAGATCCGAAAGCGGCTCTGAGTAGGTCAGATTTGTTCCTGCATTCCAGCTTTTATTATCTAACTCACTGATCGTTTTTCTATAGATGTCTGAGATGGTATTGCCCGCGTTATTGGGGTCTGCAATTAAAGTCTCAATAATACGGTCTTGATCTTCTTTTGTGGCTGAAGATCGCACGTTAGCATCTACATATATGTTTCTGCCTTCCTTTTTGAATTTGTGTAAAAACAAACCGCTCACCCCTAACCTTGGCGCTCGAGATTTGCTGTGCGCCTCGTTTTCCTCCGAGTTGAAAAGCTTATCGTTAAGGATGTTCTCAAAGTCACTAAGCGTGCTGGACTCTGTGTTTCCAAGGCTTAGCTGCGGGGAAATTTTAAGGTAGTTCGCATCGTTTGGCTTCCACTCCAAGTTGGCTTCCAAGCGGTGGTTTATTCCTAGTGTATTTGCATCAGAATTGCTGAATTTATTCAATATGGAGTCCACATCGGTGTTGTCATAGAAGTCTCTAGAAGTTCTTAAGACATCACTATCATCTCGGCCAAAGCTGTAGCTTCCGTAAACGGTAACTTGCTCGTTGAAATCTTTTCGGTAGTTTACCCCTATAGAAGAAGTGTTTGTCAGTCCTTCGGAGCCACCCCACATGCCGCCACCACCGCCACCGCGTGGTCCGCGTCCTCTTCTAGCTCCACCACCCGTGGTGTTGAAGTCAAATAGCTGTGCGTTGACGTTGTTTAGGTTTCCTAAAATACCGAGCTGACTGTTGTCAGTCATACCCATGTAGCTGGCTGTAGCTTGGTACCGGTCGTCTGTTCCATATCCTGCCCGTATAGTGGAAGTAAAACCGTTGTTTTTATCCGGGTCGATAACAATGTTAAGGACCTTTTCACTTTCACCGCTTTTGTCTCCAGTCATCGAGGC
>DXEZ01000160.1 GCA_019114715.1 Candidatus Sphingobacterium stercoripullorum
GCACGATGATTATCTGAAATGGGTATGTGGTTTTGTCAATGCACAAGGTGGGGTTATTTATATCGGAAAAGACGACAATGGGAATATTGTTGGCTTAGAAGATTATAAAAAGTTGATGGACGACATTCCCAACAAGATTCGTAATGCTATGGGAATAACCGTTGAGGTGAATTTGCACGAGGAAGCAGAAAAACATTTTATTGCGATTATTACACACCCCTATTCTGTGCCTATTTCTCTACGAGGCAGATATTACTACCGCAGCGGAAGCACCAAGCAGGAACTAACAGGAGCATCACTCAATGAGTTTCTTTTAAAGAAGTCGGGCAAAACGTGGGATGACGTCATTGAACCACGAGCAACGTTTGACGATATAGATGAAACGGCAGTTGCTAAGTTTTTGGTCATGGCGCAAGAAAAAGGACGCTTGCCCGAAGTGGACGGATTAAGCACCGAACAACTTTTTGATAAACTACGCCTAACCGAAAGTGGACAACTAAAGCGTGCCGCATTAGTTCTTTTTGGCAAAGACCCAGGTAAATTTTATCCAAGCATTAACGTTAGGATTGGTCGTTTTAGAGATGAATTGGATTTGGTATTTCAAGAGAGCGAAGAAGATAACATCATCAACTTGTATCAAACTGTTTTGAACCAAATCAATCATAAATTCATTGTCAAGAACATTACGTTTGAGGGAATGCATCGGATTGAAACGTCTGAATATCCACGTGAAGCAATGCGTGAGGCTATTTTAAATGCTTTGGTGCATCGCAATTATATGGGTGCACATACGCAAATTAGAGTTTACGATGATAAAATTACTTTTTGGAACGAGGGTGGTTTACAAAGTCCTTTAACTATTGAGTCGTTAAAACGACCACATTCATCACGACCACGTAACATCCTTATTGCTGATGTTTGCTTTAAAGGCGGTTTGATAGATGCTTGGGGACGTGGTACAATAAAAATCATAGAAGCGTGTAAACAAGCCGGACTTCCCGAACCCGAAATTATTGAACGAGATGGGGGGTTGTTGGTGACACTTTTCAAAAATAGTTTGACAGCAGAACAGCTAATGAAACTTGGCTTAAACGAACGACAGGTAGATGCCCTTTTGTATTTTAGAGAAAAAGGAGAGATTATAACGTCTGAATATGCAAAACGCTATAATATAACCGACAGAACAGCAAGAAGAGATTTGAAAGAAATGATTGATAGTCAGCTTATTTATAAATCAGGAGATAATAAATCAGCCAAGTATTATTTCCGCTAAATGTCCGTTAGGTGTCCGATATGTCCGATAAATGTCCGATAAAGAAATGTGGCGAATAAGATAAGTTATACAGTCATTGGCCCTTTATACTAAAAACAGAATAACGCCACGATAAAGCCAGAATGAAGCCAAGCCGTTTTCCCCTTGCTCATTAGTGGCTTGCGAAACCCCACTGCTCTTGCCCTGCGCTGTTCTCGCTTTGGGCATTTACGGGATTGATTTGGCGACTAAATTCTACTACAAAAAAGGATTGTTGTTATCGGGGAACTTTCGTACCTTTAAGGCAACAAAGTACATTGACTGATTGGAACAGGTTGTATCAAGAGACCTCAAAAACCTATAAAGTAGGATGCATTAAATGAGACCTATTCGGTTACCTCTCTTGACAGTTTACTTGCTAACAATAATAAAATCAACGATTTAGAGAAGTGGTAGAAAATCCTGCCACCCCGACCAGATAACCACCTGATTACCAGGTGGTTATCTTTGTTTTAGGCAGTTTGCTAATCCTCAATTAGTTCCCCAAAATCTAGTATTATTCATAAGTTCTTTTAAGAGCGAAATGTCTACCTTTTTAGAGGAAAAGTTATACCTTATTTATACCTAAATTTAGAGTGGGTATAAGTCGTGGGTATTTTGTAGTGACCATGCCTTAATATTAAGATAGGTAAGTTTAGCTTAAGGAAGTTTCATAAGTTTTTTCATTCAGAATCAATTCATAAATCTTTTTAATAGCTTCAACTAAGCCTTTTTGATAGGAAATACTGATTTGTTCTTTCTGAACTTTCTCTTTTATAAAGGATTCTATAATTGATACTGGTACAGATTTTAAAGACGAGTAATTATCGACATGCTTGAGAAATGGACGGGCATAATCTTTATATGATTTAATTGTATTACTAGCATATCTGGATATCAAATAGATCCCTCTTTAATGTCCCATGATAGGCTTCTATATGTGCATTTTCTTCTGGAGTAGCGACGTGTGTAAACTCTTGATCTATACCCACAAGCTGTAAATACTCTCTAAGCTTATTGGCTATAAATTGACTTCCATTATCACTCCTTATCACGATACTCTCAGGGTATAAATAATCCTCTAAAAGGCTAGATACTAGCTCAATAACTTGTTCTTGTTTAATGGTGTAAGAGAAGTGGTCCTTAAGTATCCTACGGGTATGAACATCTATAATAGATAGTAAGTAAGCGTTCTTACCTATTTGTGGAATCCAAACCACTTTTATATCCATTTCTAGACACTCAAATGGCCTTGTCGTCTTCACTTTTCTAAACTTAACAAACTTCCTGCTGGAACGATTTCTAGGAATTTGCTTATTCAACAACTTTGTATAGTCCATTATACGATAAACTTTCTTATGGTTTATAACATAACCATCACGCCTTAAATATTCAGTCATAAGGTGATAGCCGCAGTCTAAAAACGGCCTGGATAAAACTGCTTTTATACTCTCTACCACAGTTTGCTCCTCCACCCATCCAGTGATTTTATTAAAGGTGTACTTCGAAGGTTTATTACCTTTTTTACTCCCTGTGGGCTTATAATAATAACTGCTAGGGGCTAAACCTACCCATTTTAACAACTTGCCTTTACTAAGTTTATACTTAGCATAGAACCTATCTACTAAATCTTTCTTGGATCGCTGGTCCCAAACTTTTTTTTTAAAAGTTCACGTTGCACTTCCAATTCGATTTCTTTATCGGCTAGAAGTTTACGTAAAACTCTATTCTCCTCCTCTGATTTACGAAGTTCCTTGCTCTTTTTATGATACGTATTCTTTAACCCAGCCTCTCCTTGAGCATCAAACTTCTTGCGCCAAGAATAATAATTGCCAGTGCTAACAGAAAACTTCCTACAAGTTTCTACAACACCAAACTCTTGCGCATGCTCTAAAATTTCAAGCTTCTCTTTCAATGTCCATCTCTTGTATTTCATGATTACAAAATTAAGTTTTTAAATCTGAAATAACACTCCAGTCTATTAAGGGGCTAAGATACGTTTAAATATTTATACTACATCTGTAGAGGAACTTTGGCCAAATTTCCCTCTCCTTCAAGAATGGATAGCCCAGCACAATATCAAAGCAGCTTTGACTGCCATGGAGGTCAGTGTATTGTTTGAAACATTAAAAGTCGAGCTGGAAGCAACGGTTGTCAAATAAAAAAGAGAAAACAGGAAACCCAAAAGGAAATAAAAGTAAATATTTCTGAACGGCATACAGCGTGAGGGATAAAAGCCACATCTTTCTGCGGCCCTCGCAGATCCGCAAAATATTTAGCGGATAGCCCGACCCGTCTGCGTTTTTTCGTTAACCTGATGCATAATTGCAAAATGCAGGCGGTGGCACGCCCAAATCCTACTTTTCGTCCTGCTCGTCCATTTTCTTGATAAGTGTTTCCCAAAGTGCTTCAAGGAATTTGGTCGGGGTCATCTTTCGGATTCTTAATTCCAAATAGGTTTGATAGAAGTTACCCAAATTGACATTAAACGCATCTTCAAAATACTTTGCTATTAAACTTATATCGGCATTACCATTGTCAAAGAAAACTGGAATATGTGCGCCGTCGTACAAACCATAAAGGACGTGCAAAATTACCTACACATCTCCCAGTTGTAGAAATTGAGATCTACCCTGAAGGCAACTTATCTGAGAAAGTGTGTACCAGCAAGGAAATTACTGAAGAACTAGAATGTGAACCCGCTAAGTTCTATATCAAACGTTATATCCGTTTAAATACGCGGGTAAAAATGGCTGGAGAGTTCAGATTGGCGAATTGCCAGAACGAGTGATCGATAAAGGCATTCCTGGCGTGGATTTATTGGCATCTATCTTAACAAATAAATACCAAGATCATTTGCCGCTATATCGCCAGAAGCAAATCTTTGCGAGAGAGGATATCGAAATCGCCTCTTCAACCATCCAAGGCTGGACAAAAGATGCGCTAATAAAGCTCGAACCACTCTATGACCAGCTTATAAACGATATAA
>DXEZ01000161.1 GCA_019114715.1 Candidatus Sphingobacterium stercoripullorum
GTCTGTAAAAAACGGTATTAAATGTGTCGCAAATGGTAATATCAGTTTCGAAAAGGTCCTTTTAGGTGAAAATGGTACTGAAGTATTATTAAAGACGAATAATATACGTGCAAATATAGTTGAAAAAAATCAACACGAGAAGTACCTAGACGGTTCTTATGCATACTGTACTAGCTGCATGCTATGTAAAGGTCTCATCTTAAGTAAAAGAGAAATAAATTCTTATAAAGACTTAGTGGAAGTCTGTAAAATTAAAGGCGGCCCTTACCTACTAACTTTAATTACCAGCGGGCAAACACATGTTGAAGATGGAGATAATAATCCTCAAGCGTTATTATATTCAGTTAAACAAACAAATGCATATTTTCATAAATTACACGCTAAGAAGCTAAATTTTCATATTCCTAAAAATCAAAGAGTATGTATTAAGAACCTTTTAATTGATAAACAGTTAATGGATCAATTAATGGATAATAAGATATTTTCTTCTGATCAAATAGGATTACTCCATAAAAACTTAGCACAAGATGCAGAGAATCCAATTGGGATACCAATAAGTCTGAACCAAACCCTATTAAATACGATTGAATCATTATTCAGTTTATATGAATTGAATGAAGTAAGTGTTCCACTACTCAAAATAAAGCTATTAGAGCTATTGACACTTCTTGAGATAAGCTTCAAAAATCAAATTTGCACTAAAAGCCCAACTGATGATAGCCTACAAAGTAAATTTGATTCTATAAAAACATGGATAGAAAATAACTTTAGCGAAGACTTCACCTTAAAAACGCTCGCTAGACAGTTTGGGGTTAATGAGTTTGTATTAAAAACAGAGTTTAAAAAGAGGTTTGGATATTCAGTACGTCAATTTGCGATTGAACAAAGGATGCAAGCTGCAAAAATATTAGTGCTTAAAAACGAAGAGCCTATAGCGCATATCGCATCTGCTTTGGGCTATAAAAGTGTTTCGTATTTTACTCAATCTTTTAAAAAGCACTTCGGCATTACACCCAGCGAAATGACTAAATAAGCTGATGGTCTTTTTAAGCTCAAAGTGGAACCACACAAAAACTCAAGTACAAATTCTTCTTACAACGTGTAACTAACGATAAGTAACAGTTTTGGAAAAGAGTGAACTAGGTGGATGTATTGATATACCATGTTACGAGGCTTTTAATTTATGTTTCTGTGTATACCCAACCCACAGGTGCAATTTATTATATGTGGATTTAAATCATGAAATGACACATATTTTTTAAATTTATGGAACGTCAACTATATAATTACCGATAACAGTAGCCAGAGCTCTTTGAATAGTAACAGAAGACATGAGATACCACAAATATGAATCAAAACTGAACACCTTAATAAATAATCCAGAGAAAAATGTTATCAGATTAGATTAACGAAGTAGTTATGATCATTGTATGAATAAAAATGGAAATTGGAAAAACACTGTCTATGAATAATCTTCTGCAAGGTTTCGCAATCACTGTCAATAAAAATAAAACAATCGCTGCAGTCCATGACGGCTCCGTTTTAGTTGCGTTAACCTGCGAATACGGCATTGACATTGCAGGAGGAGATGATAAATTGGGAATTTCTTTACAATGGGATAAAGCGAATCTTCAAAAAGGAGATAAAGTTAAAATAGTAGCTACGGATATAAATGAAATTACTACGCCCATATGTGTAGAGGATAAGAATAGGTAACAATTACTAATTGACTATCAAAATTTGAAGGATTTTTTTGATCAAAGAAGCTTGGTTAAAATGAATAGTTTTGAGGTAAGATATAATGATAGAGTTTTTATCGTCCCTGCAAAGCCAGTTACGACTATTCTGATTTACCAGAGATATGGATATTATTATATCGATTTGGATGGCTGGGAGTTAAAGTCGAGTGAAAATCTTATTATCAAGGAGCGTTTTAATCTGAGGTTGGCTTCGAATGAGACTATACAGGTGGAAATGAAAACAATAGAGCCGACAATTGCTTCTAAATTAATTAATAAAGGACCGGAAAAGCTCAAACCTTCCGCCTTATCAGAGGAAGATATTCAGCAAATGATTGCGAAGTTTTATGCGCTAAATAAATTGCTTAAGAAAGAAGGACTCATTGAATAGTAAGCAGCTCTTTTAAACCTGTGATTATGCTCACAGTTTTGTTTTATAAATAAAGCACAATCTATATCAGTGAGATATGGAATAACTAACCACCAAGGGACCGTACATCATACCCCAATATGATTCCGCCTATTATCAATCTGGATAAGCAGACGTTGCACAAGGAAGTAACCCATTATTATTGGAGAAACCAAACCTGGAAAATCCTCTTTGGTAGAAGCCAATCCAGAGGACGAGCGGGAGTTTTAATGCTTCCACATAGGACTGCCATTCTCCGCGGTTTGAAAACATCCAATGGTACATACTGCATATCGAAATAAAGACGGTTTTATTTATACGTCCTGAAAGTTTTCTAAAATAGCTACAGAAGTATACAATTAAGTTGTTCAGGACACATCCCGCAGTCCTTGGAGCGAGTGTTCGCATGGCAAGAGCTTTCTGGCCCTTTTCATCATAGGCTAGGTGGGAATGAAGTCTATATTTTTGAAATTTCATTCTGAATCAGGTCTCTATTGCGCTTACTGACTCCAAAACCTTTGGATAAAACTCCCCATTTACCAAGTGCAGAGCGAGTTTGTTCAATAACACTTTCTACAAATTCTTTGGACAACTTAGCTTCTAAACCTAACTTAACTAGGTGCTTGATGTTAATATCACGCCCTTTACCCATGACCATAGTGCTTTGCTCACCTCCTGGACCGCTAGAAAAGGTCAAATCATAAGCTGGCGATAATTTCCATTCACCATTTTCATTCATCAAGTAGGTGAAATTTTTTGAATGATCATCTCGATTGTGTGCCATCACATTAAATACACCTAAACGGAACATCTTTTCCACCTCACGAATATCTTTAGTTATTACACTAGTCAAGGATAGTAAATCTTCGTAGTCAAGAGACGGGAATCTAAAATTATCATGAATCAAACCACAAACTGTATGCATATGTAGACGTTTGTTCCCATTTCTGTCAAATCGTTTTACAGCAAAATAACCTTTACCTTTTTGTGAGGGAAACAAATGAACAGCTGGCATTTCAATTCCAGCATCTATGGCCATCAATGCATAAACATATTCAATTACACCAGCATCATCCCCATCTTGTGAGTTTGGAAATTTCACCATCCAATGTTCAAAACCATCACTTAAATGCTCTGTCCCGTGAATTATACTATTTTTTTCATAATCAACACCAATCATTGCTTTTGGACGAGCCCCTGCTGAAGAACCATTCAAAGCTAGAAGTTCTGCAAGCACTTCTTCTGACTCACCTTCTAAAACTTCTTTTGTGCGTGAAGCTAAAACATCCAAATTAATCCTTCCTTTATCCCCACTATTAAAGCTTTGGTCAGGTTTATAAACTAAAGCTCCCAATCCATTTTCCCCAACATAAGCTAAACGATCAAGAGGGGATATATCCGAAGGGTAAACACCTTCTGAACGAAGTAAACGATCAAAAAGTAATCTTCCCCAACCATCGGGTAAACTATCGTTAAAAACTCCTGATAAACCCTCAAAAGGACGTTTGGGAAGCTCTATAACACCGCTTTGCAAAGGAAGCTTTATAGGTGAAATTTCTAAATCACCTCGTAAAAAAACCTCATCATATTCAAAATAAATCACACTATTACGAATAGCTAAACGTCCAACAGGCTTAACATCAAAACCAAAATTTAAACCTACTTTAATTTCTCTTATCACTGTCTTCATTTTCTGCTTCCTCGTTTTCTAGTTGATTTCTCTTCAGATCCTAATACTTCATCAATAGATTTAAAATGATGTTCCTTAGGTTTTAATACATCTACCATCTCTTCTAACCCACCAACAACTGAGAGTATTTTAAGAAATGAAACTAAAGAAATGGTGCCTTTTTGCTCAAACTTCCTCAATGTTGATAATGGAACACCAGATCTTTTCGACAAACCTTCTTGAGTCAGATCCATTTGTAATCGCCGGTCACGGATATTTCCTACTATTTCTCCGTGCAATTTTGATAAGGAAACAAATAACATTATAATAATACTTAATGAGCTTTAATAAAGATAACTACCCATATAGTAGTAGTATAAAGTTATGAAAATTATATCGAACCCCCTATCTTTTGGTGGAAATTATTTTTTAGTACATGTAGAAAGTCAACTATCAAGTGTTGTATGACCTTTGCTTGTCCCACAACTAATTACACAAGGTCTTCTTCGTGAGAGACTCTCAGAACGATGAGCCAAAGACAGCTTAGCATGAAAAGATAACCTGATTAAAGTATAATACTCCCTAGATTTCGATCCAGTGATTAAGTTTATTATTTTGTAACTTTAGTTCATTGAATATGAAACGAGAGAGAAGAAAATTCACGGCTAAATTTAAAACGATGGTTGCATTAGAAGCTATTCGGGAGCAGCAGAGCCTTCCGGAGTTAGCGTCACGTTTTAACATTCATCCCACCCAGATCTCTAATTGGGATAGAGCATTTTTGGAAGGTCCTGAGCATGTTTTTGCAAAGAATAGCTCTAAAGATAAAAAATCGGAAAAAGAGCTAGATCAGCTTTATCAGAAAATTGGCAAGTTAGAGGTTGAGAAGGATTTTCTAAAAAAAGCTTAGGGGAGATTTGACCTATAAAGAACGAGTAGCTATGATTAACCCTAAGAACAAGGAGCTCAGTCAAAGGGTACAGTGTGACTTGTTAAGTGTAAGTCGCAGTAGTCTATACTACACCCCTTTAGGTGAAAGTGATTTCAACTTAAAGCTGATGAAGCTTATAGA
>DXEZ01000162.1 GCA_019114715.1 Candidatus Sphingobacterium stercoripullorum
TTGTAGCGGTGTTTGACGTAGGGAAGACCAATAAAAAATTGCTTCTTTTTGATGAACAATATAACGTAGTCTTTGAACGATCAGCTCGTTTTTTAGAAACGAAAGATGAAGACGGAGACTCGTGTGAAAATTTAGAGAGCCTTAGGCTCTCTGTTTTCGATTCTTTGCACGAGGTTTTTCGTAAAAATGAATTTGAAATTAAAGCTATAAACTTCACAACTTACGGCGCTTCTTTTGTCTATTTGGATGAAAATGGAAGGCCATTAACACCTTTATATAACTACTTGAAGTCTTATCCTAAATGCCTAAGCGAGCAGTTGTATGAAAATTATGGTGGGGAAGAAAAGTTTAGCTTACAAACAGCCTCACCCGCTTTGGGAAGTCTGAACTCTGGCCTACAACTCTATCGGATGAAATACGAAAAGCCAGAGGTTTTTAATCAGATAACTCATGCACTGCATTTACCGCAGTATATGAGTTATTTGCTTTCTGGGAGAATGTATTCCGATATGACAAGCATTGGTTGTCATACGGCACTGTGGAGCTTTGAGGATAAAAAATACCATGATTGGGTTTTTAAGGAAGGTCTTGATAAGAAGCTAGCACCGATATTAGAGTCGGATCAAACATTCTCTCCGGCCTTTTTAGGAAATGACTATGTCATTGGAATCGGTCTTCACGATAGTTCATCAGCACTTATCCCGTATCTAGTGAATTTTACCGAGCCCTTTATTCTTTTATCTACAGGAACATGGGCAATTTCTTTTAATCCTTTTAACTCCTCACCATTATCGCCAGAGGAGCTTGAAAAAGATTGTCTGTTTTATTTGAATTATAAGGGGAATCCTGTAAAAGCTTCCCGACTATTCTTAGGGAATGAGCACGATATACAGGCCAAGCGCATTGCCGATTTTTTTGGAGTCAGTCCCGTGTATTTCAGGACGCTAACGATCGATTGGTCCTTTGTGGAAAAGTTCGCTTCTGAATTTAATGGACAATTAGATGCTTTTTCAAAACTTGAATTGAGTATATTTGAAAGTCCTAATCAGGCATATCATGCACTTATGGTGGCTTTGGTAGATGCACAAATACAAGCTCTTAATTTAGTTGAGAATCCAAAAGTCCCTATTAAACGGTTGTTTGTAGATGGTGGCTTTAGTAAGAATCAAATTTTCATGTCGCTCTTGGCTAATCGATTAAGTGGGATAGAAGTGTATGCAGCTTCCATGGCGCAAGCAACAGCTTTAGGTGCAGCAATGGTCATTCATGATCAATGGAATAGTCAACCTGTTCCTAGAGATTTGATACATCTAAAATACTTTGCACGAAAGTCTGAAAACGGACAAGGAAATTAAAATAAGTAACATAATGACTAAATATATATACGATAGACGCTATCCCAGCATTGCCGATTTAAAAAGGAAAGCAAAGGCAAGAATTCCTAAATTTGCTTTTGATTATTTAGAAGGAGGCTGTAATGAGGAACTCAACCTCCAGCGCAATGAGAGTGATTTCGATGAGGTCCTATTAGAACCTCGGTACCTTCGTAAATTTAATGGAGTAAACATGCAGGCGGAATTGTTTGGTAAAACCTACGATGCGCCCATTGGAATTTCACCTATCGGCTTGCAAGGATTAATGTGGCCGAACGCTCCTGAGATATTGGCTAAAGCTGCATATAAGGAAAATATTCCTTATGTTTTAAGTACTGTATCCACTAGTAGTATTGAGAGAATTGCTGAGTTGACCCAAGGCGAGTTTTGGTTTCAGCTTTACCATCCTGCAGAAGATAGGCTAAGAGATGATATCTTAGATCGTCTCCAGCGCTCAGGATGTAAAACGCTGGTGGTTTTAATAGACGTCCCATCTTTTGGACTTCGCTATAGAGAGATTAAAGCCGGGTTATCCATGCCACCAAAAATGACGATATCCAATATCCTACAAGCCACCATACGTCCAAATTGGTCTATTAGTACACTTATAGCAGGGATTCCAGAATTTGCAACTTTAAAGCCATATATGGAAACCAAAATGGATATGAGTCAACTTGGAGCATTTATGGATAGGACTTTTGTAGGTAGGGTCAATGAAGACAAAGTTCGGATTATCCGAGATAAGTGGAAAGGAAACTTGGTGCTCAAAGGGGTAGCTAGCGAAGAAGATGCTGCAAAGGCAGCTGAATTGGGAGCAGATGGAATTATTGTGTCGAATCACGGAGGAAGGCAGGTAGATGCAGGTGAATCCTCGCTACATTCTTTAAAGCGTATAGTTGATAATTATAAAGATAAATACAAAGTCATGATGGATGGCGGTGTCCGCTCGGGGCCTGATATTGCTCGAGCCTTGGCACTGGGAGCGGAGTTCGTTTTTATGGGAAGACCCTTTATGTATGGAGTCAGTGCACTCGGAGCTAAAGGAGGAGACCATACCATCGCACTTTTAAAAGCACAACTTTATCAAGCTATGGAGCAATTGGGTTGTGAAAAAATCAATCAGATGGCTGAGTTTTTACTTCAGCACAAAGACAGTTAATCGGTTAAAAATGGTAAATGTTATGCGTAAGTGGGTTTTGATTACAGGAGTTTTGCTCATGCAGCAAGCGTATGCACAAAAGCTAACTCAATGGACAACAGCTGAAAGTAAGAAGGTCAATAAGAAAGTACTTTCTTACGATTTAGCAGAATTTCAAAATTTACCAAAAGATAGTTTAGTACTCTATGAGGTTGTTGGTGACAAAAAAACTCCTATAGCCTTTCAGCTAGATCATTTTGGTGGAGATCAAATTTGGTGGAGATCTAGTGGCAACGAGGTGCCTGAGAATTACGAATTGTGGAAGTCAAAAAACGAGAGCCCATTAGGAGATAACTCCGAGATTTCTGTTAGTAGTAATGGGGATGAGCTGAAGCTCGTTTTTAATGACGTTCCACTTGTAACCTACAGGTACACCACCATGTATCCACCGGAAGGAGTCGATACGGTCTTTAAAAGAAGCGGTTTTATACACCCTTTAAGAAGTCTATCGGGGAAGAGATTAACTAGAATACAGCCGTCTGATCATTACCACCACTACGGTCTATGGAATCCTTGGACTAAAGTGGAGTACAAAGGAGAAATAGTCGATTTTTGGAACCTGAAGAAAAAGGAAGGTACAGTAGAGTTTGCGGGAATTACAGGAATCAATCAAGGAGCTGTTTTTTCTGGTTACCAGGTGCACCATAAACATCAACTATTTGATGAGCATATGAATAAAGAGACTGTTTTAAATGAATTACAGACAGTTCGAATTTATACGCCCGAAGATGATGCTGATTATTATATAATGGATATGGATATCCAGCTGGAATGCGCTACGGATTATCCTTTTATCTTAAAAGAATACCGTTATGGAGGATTAACGATTAGGACCACTGAAAAATGGGTGAAAGAAACCTCAAGGGTAATTACTAATGAGACAGATGTGAGAAATGAAATCGATGGCAGTAGAGGGGATTGGATTTTAATTGAAGGCCATGATAATCAGCAGTGGGCAGGAGTAGGCATCATGTCCAACCCCCACAACTTTAATCACCCCCAGCCCTTAAGAGTGTGGCCCGATAATGCAAATGGTAATGGAGAAATAATGGCTAATTATGCACCATCAAAAGATCGCGATTGGGTCTTAGAGCCTGGGAAAACTTACCATTTAAAATATAGGTTTTTTATTTTCGATGGTGAAAAAGGAAGGGAGTTTATGGACTCCCAGTGGGAAAAATATAAGAGTGCTAATGAGTGAAAGTACGAAATTGAGTGTTACAATTATTAATCGACAATAGAATGCAAAGTGAAAATCTACTTTATGGGGATAAAAATGTTGCAGTTCGCATAGGAAAAGTCTTTTTACTTTTTTTAGGAATTTGTGCTGTTATAAGTTGCCAGAATGCTGGTCCAGTTAATGTTATTGAAGATAATGACTACGATTCGTTGTCTTTTAACCCGTTTGTTGAGACTGACTTCCCGTATATCACAACCTCATTGGACCTTCGTGAAATAGGAGAGGCTTTTCCGTTAGAAAATTATGCGCCAAGAGTGCTGGCTATCAATCTTTCGAAAGAGGATACATATATGGCATTTGATACTGATCTGTTGCGCTGGGTAGTTGGTTGGACGGGCGACTTTGTCGCGATGACTAATATGTCGCAGATTTCTTATTCAGATTCTTTTAATAAGAGCAATCAGATTTCAACAATACTTGGCAGGCCGCAGTTTGCAAACGGTATATATCCTGGAGGTAGCCTCCATAAGCCGGATTTTGAAGATCCTAGGGTAGTACCTGATGAGAATACTTATACCTGGGGACCTATTGATCCTTCTTTAGGAAAGTGGAAAGGGCAGTATGTGTACGAGCAAGATGTAATTTTGAATTACGAGATTTCTGGAGTAGATGTTTTAGAATGGCCAGGAGTCTGGGAGGCGGAGAAAGAGAGCTTGTTTTTACGTAGGGTGGCAGTTGATGCCCATAAAGATCCTCTTTTTATTAATGTGGCAGAGGTAGGCGATGTCCAGGAGATAAAGAGCCAGCAGTCTATATTGACTGTTACCCATAATTCAGATAGTGTAACCGCCGTTTTTGCCTACGATAATCAGTCTAAAGAGTTAATCGACTTGCAGCATTATTCCGATCGCTATGTAACTTTAGCGCTAGCGCCTTCTGAAAAGAAAAGTCAGGTTTCTATCTTGCTGTGGAAAGGAACCCAGAGAGAGTTTGATGCGATTCAGGCAGAGGCTACAAACCAAGATTTTTCTTTCGAGTTTCCAAACTATAAAAAGGGTGGTGAGAATTTATGGGATGAAAAAATATATACCAAGGCTAAGTTGGCAGATGATACGGCAGCTTATGTGCTAGATGAGATAGTACTTCCCATGCCCAATCCTTGGAAAAGAAATGTGCGTGTTGGAGATATTGCATTCTTTAAAAATGGGGATGCTGCCGCAGTGACTTTTGAGGGGGATGTTTGGATCATTAAAAATTTAAATAGATCGCTCAGTAAAGTCGAGTGGACACGTTTTGCGTCTGGCCTCTACGAGCCTATGAGCGTTGAGATAGTAGATGATGAGATTTATGTTTTTGGGAAAGATGGCATTGTCAAACTGCACGATTTGAATAGAGACGGAATGGCCGATTATTACGAAAACTTCTCCAATATCATGGAGCAGTCTATGGAATCCAGGGAGTGGGCTGGAGACATGGTTGCAGATCCAAATGGCGGGTTTTTTATTGCCAAAGGCAGTACCTTAAATTTGGGGCCGAAATTCGCACCTTTTGTGATGACTGGGTTCCGCGAAGGCAATCGACATAGCGGTACGATATTACAAGTTTCTGCAGATGGACAGCAGGTAGATTATTATGCCACGGGCTTAAGAATACCTTATATAGGTGTAAACCCAGAAAATAGTCAGGTATATGCCTCCGATCAACAAGGGAACTTTGTGCCTTCTACGCCTGTTTATAAGGTGGAGAAGGGCGATTATTTTGGTGTTCCTGCATCTAGTCATAGTAAAGTTGAACCTGAAGTGACTCCTCCACTGGTATGGATTCCTCATAATGTAGATCGATCGGGTATTAGCCAGGTTTGGGTAGGATCCAAAAACAAAAAGATGGGGCCCCTTAGTGGTAGTTTGTTGCATGTTTCGTTCGGGAGACCGGGTTTATTCAGGGTGCTAGAGGATACGGGTAGTGCAATCCCTCAAGGTGCCGTGCAATTTATTAATCAAGAATATCCAGCACCTACGCTTCAAGCTACAGAGCATCCTAAAGACGGGCAGATTTATATAGCAGGATTTAATATATGGGGTTCCAACTCCAAAGGTATAAGCGCACTGACTAGATTGCGCTATACGGGTGTAATGGATTACCAAGTGCAAAGCTTTGAAGCAGGTCAGGGTGGAATTGTTTTAAGGTTTAATGAGGTCATAGAAGATGTGAATGAATTAGACTTAAAACGCTGGGATTATTTAAGAACTGAAGAATACGGATCAGGACATTATAAGTTAGATGGTAGCCCGGGTCAAGAAGAACTAGTTGTTTTAGATTACAAATTGTCAAAAGATAAGAAGTCTGTTTTATTAGTTGTAAATAATATGGAGAAAGCTATGCAGTATGAACTAAACTACCGCATGACTTTTAGAGATGGGAAATCCATTAAAGATGGATTCTATTTTACGGTGCATAACGTTGGTTCTTTAGTTTTAAATAAAGAGTTTGGCGCAATCGATTTTCAAGCGATTTATCAAAATAGTGCTGCTAAAGCAGAAGGTGCCAAAGAAAGTGAAATAAGCGCTGAAAGGGGGGAGGCGTTATTTAAGCAACTAGGCTGTAACGGCTGTCATGCTATCGATGGAGGTACTGCAGGTATGTATGGCCCGTCGCTAGATAAAATGTATGGCAGTGAGCGTGAGTTTACAGATGGAACCAAGGCGATTGCAGACGATGAATACATCAAAGAAAGTGTGCTAGAGCCTTTAAAGAAAATTGTCAAGGGATATAACCCAGAGATGCCTTCTTATGTAGGGATTTTAGACGATAATGATATAGCTTCCATCACCCTATATTTAAAAGGTTTAAATCAATAATCGAGCGTTAATGTTTTTTTAAAAACTACTTATAGGCTAACGAAATAGGTTAGAAGCTGTAAGTAGTTTTGTTTTTTATAAACTCTTTGTTCCTTTTTTTGGTTTCGATATCGATTGCGTACT
>DXEZ01000022.1 GCA_019114715.1 Candidatus Sphingobacterium stercoripullorum
TAAAACAGTATATTTTTGGTAATTTTGTAACATTATGTTGATTGAAGTATTAAAATCGAAGATTCACAGAGTAAAGGTAACGCAGGCGGAATTGAACTATGTCGGTAGCATCACAATCGATGAAGACCTAATGGACGCAGCACAAATTTACCCAAACGAGAAAGTACAAGTAGTAAACAATAACAATGGAGCTCGCTTAGAGACCTATGTAATCCCAGGAGAGAGAGGTAGCGGAGTAATCTGTTTGAACGGTGCAGCAGCACGTCTTGTCCAGGTAGGAGATATTCTAATCATAATTTCCTATCTACATATTTCCCCAGAAAAAGCGAGAGAGCACGATCCCCTCCTAGTTTTCCCCGATCAAAACAACAAATTAATCCCTTAATAGAAAGACATTTAAGCACACAAACCGCATTTTCTATTAAAAAGATTTAAAATAATTGTAGCGTTCTGAAACATATGCTCGTTACTACTCTATAAATCATTTAGAATATATAAACAGTTTTTATGAAAAATTTAATCAAAGCTGCAGCTTTAGCAGTAACAGGTGCAGTAATGTTCTCCTCATGTATGAAAGAAGGAGAAGTCTTTGACCCATACGAACAGCGAGAATTAGAAAAACCTCTAATAAAAGAGTATGTAGCGGAGAATTATCCAAATGCAAAAGAGCACGAAGATACAGGTATTTGGTATGAGATAATTGAAGAGGGCGAAGCTGGAGAGCACACCTATGAAGTATCTGACACTCTAAATTCTAAATGGATTGCCGCCGATGTAGTAATGTCCTACACAGGAAAATTAGTAGAGGACGGAACAACTTTTGACGAAACTAAGGACCCTTCTGTTGGAGACACACTTCAAGTAGTACAAAACTTATACAGCGGTGAAGGAACTATGATTCAAGGAATGTTACTGGGGTTATTTCCAAAAGAAATCAAAGTAACAGAAGGCGATAAAGAGGAAAAAGTTAAGTGGGGACATATATTCGAAGAAGGAGCGCAACCTGGCGCACACTTTAGGATTATCATGCCTTCTTTCTACGGATACGGAAACCAATCACAAGGAAAAATTCCTGCGAACTCTCCGCTAGACTTTGAGATCAAAGTATTAGATCTAGAAGAAATTAGCTGGGATAAATTATTCAGAAATTAAGTTTTCCATAATAAATTAAGTCAAGAGACCGCCTTTAGGGGCGGTTTTTTTATGCCAAAAATTGCAGCTTCTCATTTTAATAGATCCAACGAGCCAGACAAAAAGTGTTGAATTTTACAAGGCATGTCTTTTGCTAAAAGTTAATTGCCCATAAAAAATTACACCTAGTCGTTGTGATTTTTACTAATATTGTATTTTAAAATAAGTTATTGTGAAAAATAAGAATCTAAACATCCGAAAATACAGCTTATACGTTTTAACAACGCTACTACTTGCTAGTTTCAGCAGCGTTACCTACGGCCAATATTACCCTAGAAAAGAAGTGAAGCTGGGCCTAATGGCCAGTCCAATCTATGGCTGGTTAAAGACGGAAAATGCAGATTACGACAGCAAAGCCGGATGGGGTTATTCTTACGGCCTACTTGCAGATATTGGTTTTGCAGAAAACTACTTCCTAAATACTGGTCTGCATATCACAACGCTACAGTCCAGTTTAATCAACTCTAGCAACCAAAGCCGAAGAGAATACCGAGTACAATATGCCGAGATTCCTTTAGCATTTAAATTAAAAACAAGCGACCTTTGGACCAATCGCTTTTACGGTTTATTTGGACTGATGGGTGGCGTAAAATTAAGCGGTAAGGAAAAGCTAGCTGAAACGAACTCCTACGAATCCACCAAAGGAATAGACCTTTTCAAGTTGGGTTTAATAACCGGTATGGGCATGGAATGGCGCGTCCAAGAACGACATATGCTGGTAACTGGTTTAACTTTTCACAATGGTATCACCAAACCAATCAGTAATGCGGGAGCTAAAAGCTCATACCTTGCATTAAAAATTGGTTTTATTTTTTAATAAAATGCCGAAAATTTACTTAGCACAAATAAACCCTAACATTGGAGATTTATCCAACAACTTCACGCTAATTAAGCAGCATATCTTAGCTGCCCAAAAGCAGCAAGCTGATGTAGTACTTTTTCCAGAGTTAGCTCTATGTGGGTTTTCTCCAGAGGACTTACTTTTTAACCAAGAATTCCTCAGCGCATGCGATGGTTATCTCCAAAAAGTCACTAAGCTATGCGAGGGTATAACCTGCATAATTGGAGCGCCAGTTTTAAAGGAAAACAAACTCTTTAACGCTGCTGTGTGCATAGTAAATAAAGAAATTAAAGGCTATCATTTTAAAAACCGCCTATCCAACCAAGACGTACTTAATGAGTCAAGGTACTTTTCAGCGCACCACCAAAGCTTTACCATTCAAGTAAAAGGTGTTAATATGGCCATCACCTTAGGCGAAGATATCTGGGAAACGGCTGCTGAGAAATCAAAACCTGCTTCTTTTTTCAATCAACTTAAAAGAGATAACATTGAGCTTATTGTCAATTTAGCGGCATGCCCCTTTACAGTGACTAATGGAGAAAAAAGAAAGCATCAACTAGAAGGTATTGCAAAAGACTTGAAAGCGTCGGTTATATTTTTAAACCAAGTTGGCGCTTATACCGATCTTATTTATCAGGGGCAATCTCTAGTT
>DXEZ01000163.1 GCA_019114715.1 Candidatus Sphingobacterium stercoripullorum
GACGTATCCGCCTGGGCCTGCACCGATTACTATTACATCGTAGTTCATATATTCAATTTTACTGAAATTAAAAATGTATCACGTCAAACTTTCCAAAAATACATAATTTTTTTAAGCCCTTGTAAGCTTTGTGCTCCTTTTCTCAATAAGGAAGGTAACTTATGTAAGATTATCGTCAATTCCTGCTGTTGGTGTGGTAATATTAGAATTTAAATGCATTTTTGTCGCATTAAACAGTAAGGATAAATATGCTTAAAGCTTTTCAAAAAGTGGCCCTTTGGGAGGCCATTTCAACGGTTTTATTGTTCTTTGTAGCTATGCCGCTAAAATATCTCTTCGATTATCCCTTAGCGGTAAAAGTGATGGGGAATATTCATGGTATTTTAGTCATTGCCTTTGTTGTTTTACTCATCATTTGTAAAAAAGAACAACAATGGAGCTGGCGCAAGGTGATCACTTATTTTGTGCTTTCTGTTATTCCTGTCGTTTCTTTTTGGATTGAGAAAGACGTTAGAAAGGATATAGAAAGGCAAGCGCTAAAGGGGTAAAGAATATTGGTGGATTGAAAGTTATTCCGTAGGTGGAATGTTTTCAATCCCCATAAAGGAATAATCAATTTCTGTTTTTCCATGCGGCTTGGGATTACCGTGTTCGTCCACATTTACAAAAACTAGCTTATCGATTCTTAGGATGGTTTTTCTGGATATTTTATTTCTCACTTCACATTTCATAGTGATGGATGATTTTCCAAAATGAGTAGCCTGTATCCCTAGCTCAACAATATCTCCCTTTTTTGCAGAGTTTACAAAATCAATCTCGGAGATAAATTTGGTGACTACATGAGGATTGTTGAGTTGTACAATAGCATAGATTACCGCTTCCTCATCTATCCAGCGTAGGAGGGTACCTCCAAATAAAGTTCCGTTGGGATTGAGGTCTTCGGGTTTTACCCATTTTCGCGTATAGAAGTTCATAGGATTTTAAATTAACTATCCACGGTAATTGTTATACCGTGGATAGATCGGAATGCTTTTAAAATTATATATGTATAGGACGTTTTGCTGTTGCATCAAGTGCAGCTTCCTTAACTGCTTCGGAGAAGGTCGGGTGCGCATGACAGATTCTAGCAATGTCTTCTGCTGATGCTCTGTATTCCATCGCAACAGTCACCTCTGCGATTAGGTCTGCCGCTCTAGGAGCCACCATATGTACACCTAAAATCTCATCTGATTCTTTGTCGGCTAATATTTTCACAAAGCCGTCGGTATCTCCAGATGCTTTTCCTCTTCCTGAGGCTTTAAAGGGGAATGAGCCCGTTTTGTATTTTGTCCCCTCCTCTTTTAATTGTTCTTCAGTTTTTCCTACCGAAGCAACCTCTGGCCAGGTGTAAACAACCGAAGGAATTAAGTTGTAGTTGATATGCGGTTTTTCTCCTGCTAATAGTTCTGCTACGAATACCCCTTCGTCTTCCGCTTTGTGTGCAAGCATCGGCCCATTAATTACGTCTCCAATCGCATAGACCCCCTTAACGTTGGTCTCTAGGTTTTCATCTACAAGGATTTTTCCTGTTCTTTCTTCTACCTTAACGCCAATATTCTCCAGTCCCAATCCTTTAGTGTAAGCCGATCTTCCTACTGATACTATGCAGTAATCGCCTTCGAAAGTTACTTCTTCTCCTTTTTTATTATCAGCAATGACGGATACTTTCTTGCCTTTGACTTTGGCTTCTTTCACCTTATGTGATAAATGGAATTGCATGCCTAGCGTCTTCTTAAGTACTCTTTGAAGTTCTTTACCAAGGCCGGCATCCATAGTTGCTATGATGGAAGGAGCGTATTCGATAACCGATACTTTAGACCCTAGCCTTGCGTAGACTGAGCCCAGCTCAAGTCCAATCACTCCACCACCTATGACAATCAATTCTTTAGGGATCTCCTTCAAGCTTAATGCTTCTGTAGAGGTAATGATTCTCTTTTTATCTACCGGTAAAAAAGGCAATTCCGTTGGCTTGGAGCCTGTTGCAATAATTATGTTTTTTGCGGTAAGTTCTTTTTTCTCTCCCTTTTCACCTTCAATCGAGATGGTGTTTTCTTTAACTATTGTACCTAGGCCTATGTAAGAATCGATTTTGTTTTTCTTAAATAGGTAGGCTATCCCAGCAGTGTTTTGTGCGATAACATCGTCTTTCCTGGCAATAGTCTTTTTAAAGTCTATCGATAGATCTTTCAGGTCTATACCATGGTCTGTAAAGTTCTTCTTTGCGTTGTGGAAATGCTCTGAAGAGTCTAATAACGCTTTGGAAGGGATACAGCCGACATTTAAGCAGGTGCCTCCAAAGGAGTTGTATTTTTCTATAATAGCAGTTTTTAACCCAAGCTGAGCGCAACGTATAGCACTCACGTAACCTCCTGGGCCACTACCAACAACTATAACATCGTATTGCATATCGTATATAAGTTTTGTCACCACAAATTTAGAATATTAAACGCATATATTTATGCGCTGTTGATTTATTCTAAGGTTGTCGAATCTATTAAGTATTTTGTACAATAAAGGCATCATGTTTCGTCACATGATGCCTTAAAATAATAAATTTGTTGTTAAAATCTGTATTTAAACTGATTATTCAGCAACAATTTTTCCTTGCATAATACCAAAGTGACCTGGGAAGCTACAAATGTACGTGTATACTCCTGGTGCATCTAAAGTAAAAGTAATTTCATCTTGCTCACCTGGACCTAATAGTTTAGTGTGTGCTATGATTGAAGACATGGAAGTTACTGGGATATAATCATTGTCAGATGCTGCAACTGCTTCGTTTCCGAAAGTTGGAACGTCTACCCCTGGTTTTAGGATAACTACGTTATGGCCCATTGACTCTTTAGGAAGTTCTCCAACGTTAGTAAATGTTAAGGTGATTTCTTCACCTGCTTTAACGCGGAATAAATCCTTGTCAAACTTCATTTGGTCATTTCCTTCTAATGCTAAGGTATTGCTAATTTCTAGATCTTCAACTCCAGGAACAGTCTCAGCTGCTGCAGGTGTTTCTGCAACTTCTTCAGTTGTTTCTGTAGTAGAATCTGATCCTTCTTCTTGGCTACCGCCGCCTCCGCAAGAGCTAAAAGCTACTGCTAAAGCAACAAATGGAATTATGAATTTCTTTTTCATGATTGTATAATATATTTCTTTAACACAAATCTAGTGACAAAAGTAACTATTTTATTTTGGTAAACATAGATAGTTTTCTCATTGATTTTTCATTTTAATTGAAAAATAGCCCATTTAGGGTGTCAAACTGACATCAACTAGTTTTTTTTACCTTAAAAATGCCTCCTTCAATTGTATTTTGGTGTAAAAAATGGCCTTTTAAGCACTTCCTTATAACAGGCGTTGAATTTTGCCGTGTAGGTCATTGGCATGAAAAGGTTTGCTGAGAACGTCATCGGCACCTGCTTGCTTGGCGGCTTCTTGCTCGTGTTCTAAAACAGAGGCGGATACAGTAATGATAGGGGTGGATCGTTTCTTGGGATCCTTATGGGTTCTTATTTTTTTAATGGCCTCTATACCACTCATGATAGGCATGTGCGTATCCATTAAGATGATATCATAGTTTTTCTTTTCAAAAGCTTGCAGTGCATCGTAGCCATTTTTCTCTGTATCTACATCGCATTGCCAAGATTTTAACATGTGAACAAGGATAAATACGTTTAACTCATTATCCTCGGCGATTAAGATTTTTACATTGGGGAAAGATTCTAGCTCTTTCTCCTCACCCTTCTCTACGGCTATTTGCGCATCCACTGGCGCTATAGATTCAAATGTCGCTGTGAAGGAGAACTCCGATCCCTCTCCGTATTTGCTCTTCACATCCACCTGACCATCCATTAATTTTGCTAGGCGGTTGACGATGGCTAGTCCTAGTCCCGTACCACCGTACTTTTTGGTGATACTGTTATCGGCCTGTTGGAAGGCCTCGAAAATATTTTCTAGTGACTCCTCGGCGATACCTATTCCCGAATCTTTGATTGAAAATTCAATGGTGTAGAAGTTGTCTTTTTTCTCAATTACTTTTGTGCACAGCTTGATGAATCCTTTTTCAGTAAACTTCAGACTGTTGGATATGTAGTTGTTTATAATTTGCTGTAAACGTAAAGGGTCTGCTTTGATGTAAGAAGGAGTGTTTTCATCTAGCTCAACTTGAAAATTGATGGGTTTATTTTTTACCCGTATGCTCATGGTTTTTTCTATATCCTCGATGAGTTTGCTCAACTGAAAAACTTCCTCCTCTAAAGTCATTGCATTGGAATCTATTTTAGAGATGTCTAAAATGTCATTTAGAATATGCAATAAAGAGTGGGAAGCATTCTCTAACCTCCTGACCCAATCCTCTTGCTCACGGCTTAATTCCGAGGCTTTAAACATGCTGATGATCCCCATAATACCATTTATTGGGGTCCGAATCTCATGACTCATGTTGGCTAGGAAGATCTCCTTGGATTTTCGTGCCTCCTCGGCTTCTTCTTTTGCTTTTATTAGTGCCTCTCTGGACTGTTTGAGCTCGTTGTTCTTCTGAATTATTTCGTCCTGGATGTGTATTTGACGGATATAAGAGCCAACCTTCGCAAGGGTGATTTCTGGGTTTAATGGTTTGTAGAGGTAATCTACAGCGCCACTTTTTAAGCCCTTGATCAAATAGTGATCCTCTTTGGAAATGGCGGTCACCATGATCGATACTATGTGGTTGGTCTTGGGGTTGTTTTTTAACAAGGAAACAAATTCAAAACCGTTAATATCCGGCATCTGCACATCCACTAGTGCGATAGAGATATCTTCTTTCCAGCATATCCTTAGTGCTTCGTGTGGATTGGTTGTTTGTAATAGGTTGACGTGCTCTAGGTTTGATAGTAGAGCAGATAAACTAATTACATTTTCTATTCTGTCGTCTAATATAAGGATATTGACTTTTCTCATTTTATTGCAATTTACTAAAGTATTCTACAATTTCCCGGTCTCCTAACAGTTGTAAATTCTTGTGTTTCTTAATAGCGCTTTCGGGCATGGTGCTCACTTTCGCCTCTTTGGGGTCTTGGATAAATACTTTTGAATTATTGTTTAATAGCTGTCTTGTTCCTTCGCTTCCATCCTGGTTGGCTCCCGATAATAAAAATGCTGTGCAGCATTCTCTGAAAACCTCAGCTGCAGAACTGAATGTCAGATCAATCGCTGGCCTTGAAAATAAAACAGGGTCGTCTATATCTAGCATAAATGTCCTATTGGTTTCAACGATTAGATGATAACCAGGGGGCGCGAAATAAACCCGCCCTTTTAATATAGGGTCTTTATCGTAGACGGAGAAAATCGGGAGGTCGTATTTTTCTTTTAAGTTCTCCTCCAGATAGGTTTTGTACTTATTACTTCTATGTATGACAATCACTATGCTACTGGAGAATTGCCTAGGAAGGGAAGCTAAAACTTCATCTATTATTTCAAGGGCTCCCGCAGAGCCGCCTATGATAATAATATGTTCCGCTAGGTCTTGCATTGATTATTTGATTTTTTGATAAATGTTATACTCTTTTGAAATAACACGGAAATGATCTTTTAATGGGAAGTTACGCATTGTTTCCTTAGATCCTAAACAGATAAAACCAAATAGACTGAGTGAATCGTAAAATAACTTCAATACTTCGTTTTGCAATTCTAAGTTGAAATATATCAATACATTCCTGCAGAGGATGAGCTGAAATTCATTGAAAACGTAGTCGGTTGCTAGGTTATGATTAGAAAAAAAGATGTTGCTCTTTAATGCGGCACTAATCGCAGCAGCATTGTAGTCTACCGTATAATAATCCGAGAGGTTATGCTCATCCGAATACTGCTGGAAATTATGGATGTAGCTCTGAATTTTCTTTAGGTTGTATATCCCTTTTCGTGCTTTTTGCAGCGCGTCATTACTGATGTCTGTGCCGTAAATGAAGCTTCTGTCGTATAGGTTCTCTAACTTTAATAGAATTGCTAACGAGTAGGCCTCTTCTCCTGTAGCACAGCCTGCACTCCATATTTTAATATGTGCAAAAGACTTGAGGTATGGGAAGACTAATTCTTTCAAGGCTTTGAAAGCATGAGGGTCTCGAAACATTTCTGTAACGTTGACTGTGACTTGGTCAATGAACCAACGAACAAACTCTGGACTATTGATGATTTCATGCTGAAAGTCAAAAACACTTAGCCTTTTGAGCATCATGATCCTGGTGAACCTTCTTTTTAAAGAGGAACGCGAGTAGCCTGTGAAATCATAGCCTGTACTGTTTTTAATCATTGCTATTAATTTCTCGAGCTCCTCAAAAGTTAATGTATATTGATTCGTTAGCTCAGCCATACGCGCAATAGAGAAATTAATTTATCAATATCTATTGGTTTACTAATATAATCGTTCGCGCCGGCTTCAATAGATTTTTCTTTGTCTCCTTTCATAGCCTTGGCCGTGACGGCTAAAATAGGAAGCTTCTGGTGGCTTTTATTTTTCCTGATTAAACCGATAGCTTCATAGCCGTCCATTTCAGGCATCATGATATCTATCAATACCAGGTCGATTTTATTGTCATCTTTTTCGAGTACTTCCACCGCTTCTTTCCCGTTGTAAGCGATCTCTACTTCCATGGCGTAATTCTGCAGTACGTTTGATAAAGCGAAAACATTCCTCATGTCATCATCGGCAATTAAAATCTTTTTGCCTTCTAATACGTCTTTATTGACGCCGTTTTTATGGTGTGAGACAACCTCTTTTTCCTCTTGATAATTTTCGTTAATCTTATTTAAGAATAAGTTGATTTCATCCATCAACCTATCGTGGGACTTCTCCGCTTTTAGAATTAAGGCATTCGAGTATTTGAGTATATACTCTACTTTATCCCTCGGCAGCTCGTAAGCCGTATTGATGATAACCGGGCAACTGCTGTGTTCAGGGTCGGCTTTGATTTTTGAGAGTAGTTCCAAACCATCCATATCTGGGAGCTGGAGATCTAAAATGATGGTGTCGAAGGTGCCGTTAGACTCTAAGTTTTCTAGTGCTTCTTTCCCGGTGAAAGCTTGTGCAACTTTGATGTTTTGCTGCTCCAAGGCATCTCGGATAAAGTTGCTCTGCACCTCTTGGTCCTCTATTATTAGGATACTCTTTTGCTGGCTTTCTAGTTGATTTAAGAATTCAAAAATCTGAATTATCTTCTCTTCGCTTGCTGGCTTACTCATAAAGCCAATAGCTCCTTTTTTGATGAAACCCTCGGGATCAAAGGAAGCTGCAGACATCATGTGTATGGGGATATGCTTGGTATGTATATCATTTTTTAGCGTTTTTAGAACTTCCCAACCGTTTGCGATTGGAAGCATCACATCGAGTAAGATGGCATGAGGCAGAATCTCCTGTGCCAAGCGAATTCCATTTTCACCGTTGTAAGCCAGAGCAGCTTCAAAGCCCTGCTGAAGTGCAAAGTCTTTTAAAATCTCCGCAAAATTATGATCGTCTTCAATTATTAATATCGTTTTCTTACCTGTACCAGCCTTATTGCCTGCTTCTTTTTCTTTAGGAAAGACTGTAGTGCCATTGTCAGCATGCTTCTTAGAAGGCTTTAGGAGTGTGTTATCTTTTTTTGCAACTTGGCTTCTTTCAGGTTGGTTGACTGGTTGATTATCCCCAGTGTAAGGTTTATAAGGGCAGGTGAAGGTGAAAGTACTACCCACTTCTTCTTCACTGGCCACCTGTATTTCTCCACCCAATAGTGTGGCAATTTCTTTTGAGATCGATAGCCCTAAGCCTGTTCCTCCGTATTTCCTGCTAGTGGAACCATCCTCTTGCCTAAAGGCCTCAAAAATAATGTCGAGCTTTTCTTTTTGAATGCCTTTCCCGGAGTCTTTACACTCAAAATACAGACGATCCTCTTTTTTATAGAAACGCAGGTGAATGTCGCCTCCTTCGTTGGTGAACTTAAAGGCGTTGGAAAGGAAGTTTTTAAGGATTTGATTGATTTTGTCCTCATCGCTCATGAAATCCTCCGGCATATTCGGCGCTATTTCTATCTTGAAATGTATGTTTTTGCTTTCTGCCAGCTCCCTAAATAAAGACTCCGATCGGTTTGCTATTTCTTTGGTTAGAACTTTATCTTCTAAAATCTCGTACTTGCCCGCCTCTATTTTTGAGAGATCTAGAATGTCATTAATCAGATTTAATAAGTCGCTACCAGCAGAATGAATGACGGTCGCATACTTTACTTGTTCCTCGGACAGATTGTTTTGGTTGTTATCCTTTAATAATTTTGCTAAAATAAGAACACTATTTAGAGGTGTTCGTAATTCATGACTCATGTTGGCCATAAACTCCGATTTGTATTTGTTGGAGAGCTCCACCTCGTGTATTTTTTGCTCCACTGCTTCTTGCGCCTTTTTAAGATCTATGTTTTTCTTTTTGAGCTCTTGTGCATTTTGATTTAACGAGATGTTGCTTTCTGTAAGCTCCTCTTGCTGTACACGGAGCTCCTCTTCGGATGCTTCTAGTAGGTGTGTTTTCTGCATCAATTCTTCGTTAGTAATGCGGAGCTCCTCTTGATGCGCTTCCATTTCTTCAGACTGTGCTTGTGTTTCCTTTAGAAGTTCTTTTACTAGTTGATGATTCTGTAAAGACTGAATGGAAAGGGTAGCACTTCTGCAGGTGCGATGGAGGTATTCTTCTAGGTGTTCTTGTTTTATGTTTTCGAATTCCCCAAATAGCTCGACCACACCTAATGTGAAATCGTCGTAGCTTAGCGGACAGATTACGACCTTTGCATGGTTAATTTGAGTTAAAGAGGTCTTTAGCTGTATTTGATCATCAGGCTGTATATTTATATAGCGTATCGTTCTATCCTCTAGGATGCTCCCTAATATCCCGTCCCCGGCGGTAAAGCTTTTGAACTGCATGCTAGCTTTAGCAACTCCGAAGGAGCTGCTTAGCTCAAATTCACTAGAATCAGGCTGTCGAATGTATACGCTAGCCGCGTAGAGTCCAAGGGTTTCTTTTAAATGAGCTAGGAAAGTGTTTAACACCTCATCCACCTCTTCTACTTTAATGAGGTCCTCATTTAGGAGGTTGGTTTTATTTAATATCCAGTTTGTATTCGTTAAATCATTTTGAACCGCTTCTAGTTCATGGTTTAACTTTCTGGAGTTTTTGTTTATTTGATTTAGGAAGTTGAGTATTTGCAGTATGAAATATCCTATAAACCCTAGGATGATTAAGGTTATAGCCGTGAGGATAAAAGTTGTGGTTCGCAACGCCTCGACTTGGCCTTTATTAGACTCTAGGTCCTCTAGGTGTGTTTGGAAGTTTCCCACTCGGAGTTGGTGGAATGCTGTTTTTAGGTTAAATAAAAACACATCCTCTTCTTTGTCTCCAATATAAGTTTTACCTAATATTTCTTTACTTAAAGCAGTAACTAGCTCCAAGTCAGAAGAATTGTCAAGGGATTTCTGGTCCGATAAACGGCGCAATATCCGGTTTACTTGGGTCGTTTTATCATTGATATTTATGAGTAGGTCAGTGCCTTCTGAATTGTCTTCAATGGGATCATTTTCATTTTTCAATAAAATCAATTGGAATAGTAAGCTCTCTAGATCGAGTGCTTCGACAGAAGTCTGTCTGAACTGGTTAACACTATACGCACTAATTTCGTTGACTTGCTTTAGCTTTATCAATAGGAACGCTTGTGTTCCAAATATTAATAGGCCGGCAATACTCAAAGCTAGTATTACTCTAGTCCTTAGGGCTAATCTTTTATTCATTTTTCTGTTATTCTTAATGGTAGAATTTATATCATGCATGTCATGGTGACCCCCAAACAATAATATAAATTACTTCTCGCAATCAGGTAGATTATGTCCTACCCTGATTTTATGCAAAATATATGCCTAAGATAAGAACTTTGAATATAATATTCAGCGATAGTGCTGTGGATAATATTTATTTTTAAATTCAGGGTGTTATTTTGCGCAAAGAATGCATATCTTTATCGGTATTCACATTTATATAAAATTATGGGACCAGAAGTATCGATAATATTGATGATTGTTGGAGGAGTAATTGGGCTCTCTTTGCTCTTTTATATTCTTCCATTGAATTTATGGTTTACGGCACAACTTTCCAATGTCCGTATAGGCTTACTCAACTTAGTTTTAATGCGTTTAAGAAAAGTTTCTCCAGCATTGATTACCAATGCCATGATCACAGCTACCAAAGCTGGATTGAGGGTAACTACCAACAAACTAGAAACACATTATTTAGCAGGTGGAAATGTCAATAAAGTGATCAAGGCTTTGATCTCTGCTGATAAAGCGAATATTTCTTTAGATTTTAAATTAGCAACGGCTATAGATTTAGCTGGTAGAGATGTTTTTGATGCCGTTCAATTGTCGGTGAATCCGCAAGTGATCAATACCCCTCCAGTAGCGGCAGTAGCTAAAGACGGTATTCAGCTAATTGCTAAAGCACGAGTTACCGTTAGGGCGAATATTAACCAACTAGTGGGAGGTGCTGGGGAGGAAACCATATTAGCTCGCGTGGGAGAAGGGATAGTCACAACGATTGGGTCGGCCAATGAGCACAAAGAGATTTTGGAAAATCCAGACTCAATGTCCAAAACGGTATTAGCAAAAGGTCTGGATTCGGGAACTGCCTTTGAGATATTGTCTATAGATATCGCCGATATTGATATTGGCGATAACGTAGGCGCGAAATTGCAAACCGATCAAGCTGAAGCGGATTTGAAAGTGGCAAATGCAAAAGCCGAGGAGCGTAGAGCAATGGCTGTTGCTGGAGAGCAGGAAATGAGGGCTAAAGCTCAAGAAGCTAAAGCAAAGGTAATTGAGGCAGAAGCGCAGATTCCGTTAGCAATGGCTGAGGCATTCCGATCAGGTAACTTAGGTATCATGGACTACTATAAAATGCAAAATATTCAAGCTGATACCGATATGCGATCGTCCATTTCTGGAGGACCATCGAATAAAAAGAAATAAATCGGTTCCAATCGAAAGTTTCGGTTGGTGTTTTATAGCTGTTTTTATCCTCCTGTATCGGGAGGGTTTTCATATTTTAACCACCCACTCCTTTCAATTTAGAATGTTTACGTGCGGTGGTTTTATTTTTCTAGCTGCTCTTATCCGATTTTTCTGTAGGCATTACCAATCTATATTTTTTGAAGTATTGAATAAAAAATGCACTTTTAGATTAGGGAGTTAGGAAAAAACAAAACCCTGGTGTGGGGCACCAGGGTTTGCTACTAACCAATTATAAACCTAAATTATGAAAAGAATTGCTAATCCTCTCCGGATATAGCAACTGCAAATATGCGATATAAATGAAGCAAAACGAAAGTATGTTAGTGATAATATTGTTACATGGTCTTAATAAATGTTAAAATAATAGGATTATGATTTTGAAAACCTTTAAAGATATTGAAGTCGTATTTTTGGATGTAGATGGAGTCCTTACCGATGGGAACATTTTAGTTCCTGAATCGGGTGAGCAGCTAAGAACCTTTAATGTTAAAGATGGTTACGCTATGCAGATGGCGATGAAAAAAGGCTTGGAGCTGATAGTCATTACCGGAGGGCGCTCTATTGGCGTGAAAAAGCGACTGGAAGGGCTGGGGATAAAGGACGTACATATGAATGTTTCCGATAAGTTAAGCCTGATGTTAAACATCGTTAAGGAGCGAGGGCTTGACCTTGAAAAGTGCATGTTTGTCGGAGATGATGTTCCCGATTACTGGTGTATGGTCCGGGTGGGAATAGCAGCGTGTCCTAGAGATGCGGTGGAGGATATAAAGGAAGTTTCTGATTATATTTCTCCCTATATTGGGGGTAAAGGTGTAGTACGTGATGTGCTAGAGAAGTGTTTAAAGCTGAAAGGTCTTTGGCCTTTAATTGACCAAACCCAAAGTATATGATATCCAAGATTAAGGAAAAAAGAATTAACCTAGTTTTAGCTTCTAGTTCGCCTAGGCGTAAGGAACTGTTGGAGAAAATGGGGTTTTCATTTACCCTAGAGCGGGTCGATATAGATGAGGTGATAACTTCTAAAGATCCAGATGTTGCAGTTCGTGAAATTGCTGTCCATAAAGCCGAGGCCTGCCGCAGTAGGCTGAGAGCTGAAGACCTTTTAATTACCGCCGATACGCTGGTTTACGCCTCGGGGCAGTTTTTAGGGAAGCCCAAGAACCATAAAGAGGCAAAAGAAATGATTCAGTGTTTATCGGGAAGTATCCATGAGGTCTATACTGGAGTGGCGATTTGTTATAAAGGGGAGATTCATAGTTTTGCCGAGAAAACCCAGGTTGAATTTTATGAGCTAGAGGAATCCGATATCGCTTATTATTTGACCCATTATGCATATTTGGATAAAGCCGGTAGTTATGGCATACAAGATTGGATCGGTTTAATCGGGGTGAAAAGGATTAACGGGTCTTTTGAGAATGTAATGGGGTTGCCAACATCTAGGCTTTATCAGGAGCTTCGTCGAATCCTAGAAGAATAAACTGGCAATGGCTCACCGTTTGTATACCGTTTTTTGTTGTTTGTAAAAATAATGTTGCTTGTGTTGGATAGTCCAAATTAAATTTATACTTTGGCAACGGAGACTTAACAATTTATTAAACCTAGTTCAATCATGGGAGACTTTCTTTTACAACATGAGCTAGCGCTGATTGTCACTGCATTTATTTTAATGGGGTCAGCATCAGCTATTTATATAGCTTTTAAACGTTTTATGAAAAGGGTAGGTTAATTACCACCCTTTTCTCTAATTGTATTTATAAAATCCTCGGGGCTAACGCCTGCATTTAGGGCTTTTATAAAAGCAGTTCCAATGATAGCACCATCGGTGTATAGGACGCTCTTTTCAAAGCTTTCTTTGTTGTGTATGCCAAAGCCCACCACTAGTGGAGCCTTCAATTGCATGGCCTGGATACGTTTGAAATAAGCAGACGTGTTTTCATCTATTGCCAAGTTTTTTCCCGTAGTAGCATTCGATGAAAGCAGGTAAATGAAGCTTGTAGAGAGCTCATCTATCTGCCTGATTCTTTCTGGAGAAGTCTGCGGTGTGATCAAAAACACCATGCTGATGCCGTATTGCTTGAAAATATCTTGGTATTCCTTTTTGTATACTTCGATGGGTAAATCTGGAATGATGAGGCCTTTGACACCTACTTCTTGACACTTTTTACAAAATTTCTGGACGCCAAATTGCAAGATGGGGTTGAAGTAGCCCATTAAATAATAAGGAATATGTACTTCGGATTTAAAAGCCGATAGTTGCTCTAGAAGAACCTTTATACTCATCCCATTTTTTAGAGACTGCAGTGAACTCTGCTGAATAACTGGCCCATCAGCCACTGGGTCCGAGTAGGGTATCCCGATTTCTAAAAAGTCAACACCAGCCTGCTCTAGACTCTTGGCTATAGGTAGGGTGCTCTCCAGATCCGGATATCCCGCGGTGTAGTAAATGGAAAGTTTTTTAGCGTTGTTATTGTTCGTTTTCATGAGCCTAGTAATTAAAATATTTTATGTAATTGTCTAAATCTTTGTCCCCTCTTCCCGAAAGGCAGATGACGATATTGTCGTTTTTATCCCAAGTTTGCTTCTTTAAATAAGATAATGCGTGTGCACTTTCTATTGCTGGGATGATTCCTTCAAGTTGCGTAAGCTCCAATCCCGCTTGCATAGCCTCATCGTCTGTAGCCTGTGCATATTTCGCGCGTTTAGCATCGAATAACCAGGCGTGTTGTGGTCCTATTCCAGGGTAGTCGAGTCCCGCCGATATGGAGTAGGGTTCTATGACCTGCCCGTCGGGTGTTTGCATTAATAGTGAAAGGCTACCGTGGAGTACTCCCTTGCTACCCAGTGCGGTAGTGGCAGCTGTCTCTCCCGATTCAATGCCGTTTCCTGCTGCCTCTACAGCAATCAGTTTCACTGAAGAATCATCAATGAAGTGGTAGAACATTCCCGCTGCATTGGATCCGCCGCCAACACATGCTATAGCGTAATCAGGCAGTTCTTTACCCGTTTTATCTTTCAGCTGAGACTTAGTCTCTTTGGAGATTATCGACTGGAATCTGCTGACCATATCTGGGTATGGGTGTGGCCCTACAACCGACCCAATGATGTAATGCGTATCCTGTGGATTGTTGATCCAGTCTCTTAGCGCTTCGTTTGTGGCATCTTTGAGCGTTTTGCTACCCGATGTTGCGGCTACGACTTTTGCACCCATCATTTTCATTCTGGCTACGTTTGGTGCTTGGCGCTGCATGTCGATCTCTCCCATATAAACAACGCACTCAAGGCCTTTTAGTGCACATACCGTTGCCGTGGCTACACCATGCTGCCCCGCACCAGTTTCCGCTATGATGCGTTTTTTTCCCAACTTCTCGGCTAGTAAAATTTGACCTATAGTGTTGTTGATCTTATGAGCACCAGTGTGGTTTAAGTCTTCCCGCTTGAGGAATATATTTGCACCGTGTTTTTCCGATAATCGGCTGGCGAAATAAAGAGGGGTAGGCCTTCCTACATAGTCTTTTAAGAGGCTGTCGAAATCCCTTTTGAAGTCCTCGTTCTCTATGATTTTTAAATATTGACTCTTTAACTCCTCAATATTTGGATAGAGCATCTCGGGGATATATGCTCCTCCATACGGGCCGTAATAGCCGTTTTCATCTACAAAATATTTACTCATTGCCAATTGTCTTTAATGCGTGTTGAATTTCTGTTATATTTTTTAGTCCTGGTTTTACTTCAAACCTGGAGTTGATATCGATTACCTTAAGGCGGTCATCATCGATGTCTAGTATTGTTTTAATGCTATTAGGATCAATTCCGCCGCTTAGGAAATAGGGAGTGTCTAGGTGATAGCCTTGCAGAAGACTCCAGTCAAAGCGCTCGCCACTGCCTCCATATTGTGGAGTTTTGGTATCGAATAAGAAGTAGTCCACCGTTTGGTGGTAGGGATCTAGAAACTTAAAATTGAAGGCACCATCTACGCCGAATGCCTTAATTACCGGCAATCCAGTCCGCTCTTTAACCCCTTTGCAATACGCGGCTGATTCCGTACCATGGATTTGTAGGGCGTCGAGTTGGTGTTTTTTAGCTAATTTATCTATCTCAGTTAAAGGACTATTTACGAAAACTCCAACTTTTTTAATGTGTGAGGGGATATTCAGCTCAGCGATATTTAAATCCTTAACATACCGCTTAGACTTATCGTAGAATATAAAACCTATGTAATTGATGGGGAGATTTGCCAGATGCTTGATGTTCTCTGGATCGGTCATCCCGCAAACTTTTATGCTAATCATTTGCTTAGTTTTATTAAAGTTTCAAAACTCTTTAAGGCTTGTTTGTCCATCAAAGACTTTTCCGCTTCTTGGTAACAAGATTCAAAAGATTTATCCTCATGGAAAGCCTGTATGGCAAAGGCGGCATTACTGAGTACCACCTCACTTTTTATTTTATCGGCCTCACCACTTAAAATCTCCTTAAATATTTTTGCTGCATCTGCAATGGAGTCTCCACCTGCTATGCTTTCCACCGACGCTCGGGGTAAATTTAAATCCCCTAATTGGTAATAATGTTCCCCCTTGTTATTAATTATCTTAAAGTCACCTGTTAGAGAAATCTCATCATAGCCATCCAAGGAGTGGATGATCTGATAACTTTTATCTGTTTGTTGGTATAAATAGGCGTAAAGTCTTGCAAGTTCCAAGCTGAAGACCCCCACAGCCTGTTTTTTAGGATTAGCGGGGTTTGTCAAAGGTCCCAGCATGTTGAAAAATGTTTTTACCCCCAAGGCGCGCCGAATTGGAGCTACCGTTTTCATGGCTGGGTGAAAGAGTGGCGCGTGGAGGAAGCATATGCCCGCCTCTTGGAGCTGCTTCTTTAGCCGGTCGCTGTCGTTGGTAAACTGGTAGCCGAAGTATTCCATTACATTGGACGACCCGCAGGCTGAGGAGACCCCGACGTTGCCATGTTTAGCTACTGAATACCCTGCGCCTGCTACAACAAAAGATGCGAGAGTGGAAATATTAAACGTGTTTTTTCCATCACCTCCCGTGCCACAAAGATCTACTAAGTCGAAATCCTCGAAATCTAGCTTCAAGCAGAGATCGAACATAGCCTCTTTAAATCCTGCAAGTTCATCCACCTTGATGCTTCGCATACCGTAGATGGTCATAAATGCGGCAATCTGATGCGAATCGTATTGTCCAGTAGCGATATTTGTTAAAATATTATACGCTTCTTGCTTTGAAAACGATTGGTATTCGAATAGCTGTTGTAATATTTCTTTCATGAACTTGAGCTTATAGCATAAAAAAAGGCCTGCCTCACTGGCAAGCCTCATATATTAAAATATTTTTATGTACAAAAGGGGTTGCCACAATTATTCATTGTGGTGCCACCAGTTTGTATTTGTTGATTTTATATTCATTCTTTTGTTGAATCCAAAGCAAATATGTGGTTTCCTTTTTAAAATTGCAAGTATTTTTTTAAAAACCTATTTATTATTTAATCGTTATCCCATTTTTACTGAGTCTTTGTCTGTGGTAAATAGGGGGTAATGAATTTGTATATGTTCGTTAAATAGTCCTTAACTACTTTTAATAAGTGACAAAATGAGCTTGGTGGTTTCCTTTAGACACGAGGGTGAAAGATTGAATGACTTGTTCGTTCACATAGAGTCCGTACATCTCTCTATCTTTGTGGTACATAACATAAAGCTTTTCAGGATCCAAGTCCTCGGGATCAATTTCACTTCTCTTTTTTCTTGGCAGCTCGTTAAAAGGAATGAAGTTTATCTGCTTGAGGTCTCGGTTGCTCAAGTTTAAACGCATTTCCTCTAAGCTTGCAAGCAAATACTCAAGAAGTTCTTGGTCCTCTACTTGAGTGATATGAACGTGACTACTTAGTATCACGTCCAGTGCAATGTCTGGATCGTGAATATCTTTGATGAACTCATACATGACTTGATAGTCGTCTTTTGCCTCTAGGCTGTCGCTAGTTAATGTGTTTGCAGAAGCTCTAGGGCCACTTAAAACAAGTAAAAAGGAAAACAATAAAATTATTCTCATATTGTGTGTTTATGAATATAAGACTGTTTCGGCAGTAAAAGGATTAAAGGGGCTGATCCAGATATAAAGAAGAGGATGCACACCAATTAGCAATTGGAGTATATTTGCCAACCAAGGAAAGTTCTTAGATTTTGCGAAAAGTGTAAAAGAAAATAAAACGCCTCCAATAAGAGGCGTTAAGCTTATTTAATATTCGTCTTCGTTAAAGAAGAAATCATCTTTGGTAGGATAATCCGGCCATATTTCTTCTATGTTTTCGTATGGTTGCCCATCGTCCTCTAGCGCTTGTAAATTTTCTATAACCTCCAAAGGAGCTCCAGAACGTATTCCATAGTCTATAAGTTCGTCCTTTGTCGCTGGCCAAGGGGCGTCTTCTAAGTGTGAAGCTAATTCTAATGTCCAGTACATATTGATTGTTAGTTTTATAAATTCTTATTATGCATTTTTCGCAAAAATAACATTAAAATTGAGTTTACCAATTTTATTTGAAAATAAATTAACAATATATGAAGTCTCGCTATAGGTTTTTTGGTATAATTACGCTCTATATGTGTCTGTTAGATTCCTTTTCCCAGATTTTTAGCATGCTATGATATACCTGCTGTTCGAGGTTTGAAATTTCCTGCTTGGATAAGTTGTCGTGAGAATGGACAGGCCGTAATACTGAGATGTACACGGTGCCGGGTTTGCTGCCAAATTTCAGCCCGCTATCCCAAAAGTGTTCCCATAAATTGTGGATGACTACAGGAATTATTGGTGCGGATGTCGTTGCAGCAATGCGAAAGGCTCCTGGTTTAAAAGGGTGGAGCTGCGGAGGGAATTCATCGCTAATTCCACCTTCAGGGAATATGACTAAACTATGCCCTTTGGAGAGTATCTCTTCGCCTCTTTTTAATGCCTTGAAAGCCGATCTTTTGTTATTGCGATCTACCACCACATCTATAGTTTTAAAGAAAATCCTAGTTATTGGGTTTTTCAGGAGTTCTACCTTGCCGATGTAGGAGAAGGGGACTGGGCAAAGGAAATTGATCGCATTGATATCCATGAAAGAGGTGTGATTCGGACAGATAATATAAGGTCCTTCCTCCCAATTAATGGGTGTTTCGTAGGTTACTTTAAATCGTATGCCAGCGCCATAAGCTGCTAGAATGCTAATCCATTTTCTGATGAACACCAGTTTTTTATAATGCTTTTGATGATCCCAAGCGTAGAAGATTAAAAGCGGATAGCTAATAACAAAGAAAAATCCCAAAAGTAGGATGTATAGCATCAGGTGTAGCTTTCTTAGTAGGAGCATCATCAGGTGGTTTTATAATTTTCCGAACTAATATACGAACTATGCTAATTTATAGGCTATTTCTGGTAGTATTAACCAAGAGCACCTGCTAGCCTAGGGGCTAGAGGTGCTCTTGAAGTAAGGTTTCTATTTGCTGTTTTTAGAAAGCAAAGCAAAGTGTTTATGAAACAATGGAATAGTCTCAATTCCTTTGAGGTAGTTAGCAACCTCGTACTTCTCATTGGGAGAGTGCAAGTTGTCGCTATCTAAGCCGAATCCTAAAAGTACAGATTTTAGGCCCAGTACCTCTTCAAATAAAGCAACAATAGGAATGGAACCTCCACCTCTTGTTGGGATGGGCTTTTTACCAAAAGTGTCCTCTACAGCTTTTTCAGCTGCTTGGTAGGCAATGCCGTCAGTAGGGGTAACTACGGGCTCTCCACCGTGGTGAGGCTTGACAAGAACCTGCACAGATTTTGGCGCTATAGATTCAAAATGCTTTTGGAAGAGTTCTGTTATCTCATCGGACGTTTGATTAGGAACCAGTCGCATCGAGATTTTAGCGAATGCTTTGGATGGTAACACCGTTTTCGCTCCCTCTCCAATATAGCCACCCCACATGCCGTTGACATCTAAGGTAGGGCGAATGCCTGTGTGTTCAATGGGCGTATACCCTGCTTCTCCTTGCAGCGCATCAACGCCTAAATCTTTTTTGTATGCCTCTAGGTCAAAAGGTGCCTGGTTTAAAGACTCCCTTTGCTGCTGGTTAAGCTCGGCTACTTTATCGTAAAATCCTGGAATGGTAATCCGGTTGTTTTCATCGTGTAAGGAAGCAATCATCTTCGAGAGTACGTTGATGGGGTTGGCTACCGCCCCACCGTACACGCCGGAGTGTAAGTCTCTATTTGGACCTGTAACTTCGACCTCTACATACGATAAACCGCGAAGTCCAGTTTCTATAGAAGGGTCTTCTAAGCTAATCATGGAGGTGTCTGAAATAACAATCACATCAGCCTTTAGCCTCTCTACGTTGTCTTTTAAAAACAAACCTAAATGCTCCGATCCTACTTCCTCCTCACCCTCAATCATGAACTTAACATTACAATGGAGCTCATCGTTGCTAGCCATGTATTCAAATGCTTTAACGTGCATGTAAAACTGCCCCTTATCGTCTGCTGCTCCGCGAGCGTATATCTTTCCGTCCTTTAAGGTTGGTTCAAACGGTGGCGTATTCCATAATTCCAGAGGGTCCGCTGGCTGTACATCGTAATGCCCATAAACTAGAATAGTTGGAAGGTTACTGTCGATTATTTTTTCCCCATATACTATAGGATGACCTGGGGTTTCACAAACTTCTACATTATCTGCACCGGCCTTCTTAAGTTGTTCAGCAACGAAATTTGCTGCATCTCTTACATCGTTTTTGTATTGTGGGTCTGCACTGATTGAAGGGAACTTCAATAATTCAAACAATTCATCTAAAAAACGCTGCTGATTATCGTTAATATAGCCTTTTAAATTTTGCATAGTTTTATATGTTAATTTTATAGAATTCCAAATTTACACAATGATTTCATCAACTTCAATTTGTTTGTGACAATTATCTTGGGTAAAATTCAAATGACAATAAAATACTTAAGGTTTGTTAAAATATTGTTAGTGTGGTAGAAAAGCAATATTTTAGCGATGTTTTTAAATTCACTAAATGAAGACTAAACTATTCCAGCTATTGGTGTTAGTATTGCTTTTAACACCAATGGGCTCTTTATTAAACCTAGCCTTCGCTCAAAGTCAAACCCTAGTTCAGGGAGTGGTTTATGATGATAATAAATCAAAGGTGCTAGAAAATGCTTCGGTAGTATTATTGCATGCCAAAGATTCCATTTTAGTGGATTTCACTAGAACGGATGATAAGGGCCATTTTTCATTGCTCAACGATAAGCCTGGGGAGTATCAAGTATGGATCAGTTACCCAAAGTATGCAGATTTTACCCAACAATTAAAGGGAGGACAGCAAGTGAACTTAGAGGCTGTTACCTTGACGCTTGCCGAGCGGATTATCGAGGAGGTTGTTGTAACTGGGCGGATGCCTATAGTCATTAAAGGGGACACCGTTGAGTACGATGCGGGTAGCTTTAAGGTAGATAAAAATAGTAAAGTTGAAGATTTATTGAAAGTTCTTCCCGGCATATCGGTCGATGCTTCAGGGAAAATAACCGCTAAGGGGAAGACCGTTGAAAAGGTGCTGGTAGATGGAGAAGAGTTTTTTGGCGATGATCCCAAGTTGGTCACCCGGAATGTCCGCTCGGATATGGTGGATAAAGTGCAGCTGTATGAGAAGAAGTCTGAAGCTTCCGAGCGTACTGGCGTGGATGACGGCCAGCGCATACAAACCATTAACGTTCAGTTAAAGGAGGAAGCTAAGAATGGCTTGTTTGGTAAAGCCGAGGCGGGTGGAGCAAGCGATTCTTATTATAAGGCAGATCTTACTTTGAACCGTTTTAAGAAAGACCTAAAGGTTGGCGCTTTCTTGTCTACTGGAAATACTGGAGGCTCGGACCTCTCCTGGCAGGATGACGGTGGCATGGGCGGTGGAGGGTCAGGAGGTGCTGTTGTGATGACTGAAGGGCCAGTTAGTATGGTAGGTGGCAATAGCAGTAAGCCCAAGGCGCTCAATACAGGAGTAAATCTAAATCGCATTTGGAATGAGGGAGCCGATAAGCTTAACTTGAGCTATCTCTACGGTCACACCTCCAGCGATGGAGTTTCCGAGGAGCTGAATCAAAATAACATGGAGGGCCGTTCTTTATTGAGCAGGAGGGATGCGTTTTTCGACTCAGAAAATAAAAGGCACCGGGCCAACCTCACTTATGAATGGAAAATTGATTCGCTGACTACCTTAAGGACGGTAGCTAACGGAGGGACTAGCCGATCATGGAACACAAGTAACGACAGCTCTTTCATGCAGGAGCTGGGAGGCCCCATGCTGAATAAGCAAATGCGTAATCAAGAGTCTACCTCTACAGGTAAAAACGTGAATGTAAACACCTTTTTAACGCGTAAGTTTAATAAAGAGGGTAGGAGCATTACCTTGAACTTGAACTTTAGCCAGCAGGAAAACAACACTAATCAGAAGCTGGAAAACAATTTGTATTATTTCAATGCTAATGGAGGGATTACGGATTCTACTTTTTTGGATCAGTATAAAGATAGAAACTCCAATACGGGGAACTTCCTAATCTCGGCTTATTACACCGAACCCATTACTAAAGAATTAAACCTGAGTTTTGCCTATTCGCGCAACTCAAACACCAACGTCTCCCAGGTGCTTTCATTTAATAAAGATGGTGAAGATCGTTATACCGAATTGGACTCAACCTTCAGTAGTGATTTTAAGTATAAGACTTATACGGATGATTATGTAATTGCCCTTGCATATAACAATAAATCATGGCGAATTAACCTACGTAATGTGTTGAAAAACGATCAGTTGAAGCAGGAGAATAGGTTTGTTGCTGACAACATGTCTAGGAACTTTTTAACGTTTAACCTCAACGGGCGAGCCAACTATAACTTCACTAAATCTAAAAGCTTAGGGTTTAGTTACTCCCGAGACAATACACTGCCTTCTTTGGATCAAATTCAGCCTTTAAGGAACAATGAAGATGAGCTTAATGAGTATTTGGGTAATGAAGATTTGAAGCCTTCTTTTAGGAGTAACTTTGGTATAGAATACTATTCATTCAAGGCCTTAAAAGGCAGTTTTTTTTACGGGTTTTTAAATTACAGCCGCGATAAAAATCCGCTGATCTTAAATATGGAAACCGATGTTAATGGTAAGTCTACCTACAGGTGGGAGAACCTAACGGGACTTGTGAATGAAAATATTTCCCTAGCCATGGGTAAGCAGTTTACCTTGATCCCTAAGCATAATATTGTTTTTAAAGCAGATGCCAATGTAGGCTATGACGATAACTATAACTTTATCAATGGCGATATGAATCAAGCCAAGAGCTTTAATTACGGGGTGACGATGGGGCTAGCTAGAAGTTTACCCAATGGCCTTGAATTCGATTTTAACATTACACCTTCCTATTCCAAACAGCTATCTTCTTTGCAGCCAGAGTACGATAATAGTGGATTTATCTTGAACTCCAATTCTAACTTCAGGTATCATCTGCCCTTTAAATTGCGTCTGTTTACTACGGTGAACTATTCTTATGAAGCGCCAACCAAGACTTTCAACGAGAAGTTTCAGCGCTTAATGATTAACCCCGGGATTAGCAAGCGCTTTTTGAAAAATGAATCGCTGGAAGCTTCCTTTATTGTGAATGATTTGCTCAATGAAAACACGGGTTTCTCTAGGAGACAAAATGGGAATATGTTTGTTCAGCGCAGCTCCGATACTGTTAGAAGGTATTACATGCTGAAGTTGAGCTGGGACTTCAATAAAATGTTTATTAAAACTGATGAGTAATGAGGACTATTTTTCTACTTATAACTTTTCTTATCGCCTCTGCTTCCTATAGCTTTGCGCAGTACGCCTATTTTCCGAATTATGGAGAGATTCAATACGAAAAAACCATTTTCGTGAAAAACCTCTTAAAGCGTTATGTAGGTATGATGGAGGACGAGAATGTAGACATGTTTACCCGATTAAGCAATGAAGTTCCAGAGACTGTTGTGCAAAAGAGTAAACTGGCATTTGAAGGCGATAAATATACGTTTGAGGAATTCGATGAAGATTTTTCAGGGACACTAGGTATGTTGAAAGGTAGTGGCCTTTTAGGTTTTCTTTCTACTTATCAAGTGGATTTGGCCAGTGGCACCTCCGAGCGGCTCTTTGACTTTGTTGGACAAAATGTTATCATTGAAGACTCTCTGCAGAATATAACCTGGAAACTTACCGATGAATACCGAGAAATCGCAGGTTATGAATGCCGTAGGGCCAATGGGGTGGTTTTTGACAGCATCTCCGTTGTAGCATTTTATACCGAGCAAATACCACATTCTTTAGGTCCGAATACTTCCCATGGGCTGCCTGGTGCAATTTTAGGTTATGTGGTGCCGCAATTGCATTTCCACATTTATGCTACCAAAATCAATGTCATAAAGCCAACTTTCGCCACCATAAATGCAAAGAAGGCTGAGCGGCTGGATCACGATGAGTTTTCCCGCATTATTAAAACCAACTTTGGTAATTTCTTTACTGGCAAGTTATTCGATTATTTCTTATCGATAATATTCCTTTAATGCCTAGGAAAGGTTAATAGTCAGTAATTACTGAAAATAGGGTTTATGAGAAAAGCAAAAGGCTAACCTCACCTGGTTAGCCTTTTGCTATATATTCAATGTTGCTTTAGTATTACTCTACTATCGTTAACTCATCGATAATGTTCGTAGCACCAGCAAACTTGTCGATGACAAAAAGTACGTACCGTACGTCAACGGAAATTGTTCTTTGAAGTTTCGGATCGAAGATCACATCTCCAGCCATCGCTTCAATGTTTCCATCAAACGCCAGTCCTATTAATTCTCCATTTCCGTTTAAAACTGGAGAACCTGAGTTTCCACCTGTAATATCTTGGTCACTTAAGAAGTTTACCGGCATATACCCTTCTTTATCAGCATACCTGCCGTAGTCTTTAGCTTCGAATAAATCCATCAGCTTTTGCGGTAGGTCGAACTCCTCATCGTATGGAACGTATTTTTTGATGGTACCTTCTAAGGTAGTATAGAAGTTATGCTTAGCATCGTTTACTTTACCGTTTAAAGGTAATGAACGTATGGTGCCGTAGGTTAACCTAAGTGTACTATTAGCATCGGGGTAGTGCTTTTCATTGGGCGAGGACTCAAGAACGCCAGCAATGTACTTCCTGTAAGCTGCTTGGAACTGGCTTTCTAGCTTTTCTAGCTCAGGGCTCGACTCTCTATACTTCTGCATTAAGGCCATTGAGATTTTAAATAGTAGGTCCTCTTGTATGGTGCTAGCATTTGGATTATCTAAATAAGCGAATAGTTTGTCTTTCGATCCAAATACACTACTATCAAAAGCATTACTGATGTCTTGCTGGAAGTTAGCCTGATTCTTATCAGAAAGCTCCCGAATAAATGGAGCTATTTCGCCTGCTTTTTGAGCATATAAATTCAGCTCATCGGCCAGAACGTCTATCTCTAGTGGTAGGTATACCTTTTCATAGTTGCTTTCGATGAATCCTTGTATTCTAGGCTTCATTTCTGCTCTTTTGGCTTCGTTTTCTTGGGCGTATTGAATCAGTGCACCACCCAGGTTGCTCGGCAAGGCTGCGAATTTCGACGATCTCAACATACCAGTTAAGTAATTGTCGTGTTTTGCTTTTTCGTTTGTTGCCTGATAGTATGCGTTAATGGTTTCAATAACGTTGCCGTATTTTTCTTTATTTGCCTTTTTATTCGCCCATTTGTTGAATTTCTTTTCAGCCTTGGCTTTCTTTTTTGCTGTTTTATGTTGGGTTAAGGCATCGATCATTCCCTGCCTATTCTTCCAGTAATTGGATACTCCAGAATATTGAGAAGCGTAATTGATTTTAACAGCAGTATGCTGATCCATATGCTTTTTCATAGCGTCCATGCCTACTTTACTCGCTTCTACCCAGGCAGGATACGCATATTTTACGTTTTGTTCTATCCCTGCGGCATTCATCCATCTATTGGTTCTACCAGGATATCCTAAGATCATGGAGAAGTCACCTTCTTGAAATCCTTTGATGCTTATTGGCAAATGGTACTTTGGCTTTAATGGCACATTTTCTTTAGAATAAGGTGCTGGGTTACCGTTTTCATCTGCATAGACTCTAAATATAGAGAAGTCTCCTGTATGTCTTGGCCATTCCCAGTTGTCGGTGTCTCCACCAAATTTACCAATGCTGCTTGGTGGTGTACCTACTAATCTTACATCGTGGTAGTCTTGGTAGACGAAGTAGTAATATTCGTTACCGTTGTAGAACGACTTTACCGAGACTACATATTTTCCGTTTTCATTGTTCTCTGCTTCAATTTTTGCGATCTCTCTGTTGATGACTTTCTCACGGTCCGCTTCACTCATCTCATCACTGACTAGAGAAAGAATTCTTTCCGATACGTCGTCCATTCTAACAAAAAAGCGTACGTATAAAGAAGAAGGCTTGAGTTCTTCAGCGTGATTTTTCGCCCAAAAACCATCACTTAGGTAATCGTGCTCGGGAGTGGATAATTCAGCAATAGCTCCATAACCACAATGGTGGTTAGTGAACACTAATCCCTGTCCAGAGACAATCTCAGCGGTGCAGCCGCCATTGAACTGGACTATTGCGTCCTTTAGGCTGGAGTTGTTAATGCTGTATATCTCTTCAGCTGAAAGTTGAAGGCCTTTTTTCTGCATATCGGCCTCATTCATTTTTTTAAGGTGCATTAAAAACCACATCCCTTCGTCTGCTTGGGCAGTACTAAAGAGGGCTATTAGTGCAAATAGAAATCCTAATTTTCTCATATTGTAAGTTTTTAGATGGTGTAAAGTTAGGTAAAAGAAAGAAAAGTTTTGTGAATAATTGATTTGCAGAATATTTGCCAAGTGCCAGCTCTTAGGCTGAATTTTAAAAATAGGGTTTTCAATTGCTTTAACTGGCTTTTCATGCCTTCAGCATCTCTAAGTAACTTTCTAGTTGTTTTTGAATTTCATGCTTCTAAGCTAAAATTTAAGTGGATTTCATGGCCAATTATTAGCTTCTTTTAAAAATAATATTGTCTTAGTTTTGTTATAGTGGCGCTTAGGTATAAAAAGAATGCCCTAAATGCACGGTTTTACCTATATTTGTAACATGAGTTCATTTGAGGATTTTAAGCTTAATAAGCAGTTACTTACAGCGATCCAAGAGGCAGGTCTTAAGGAACCAACAGAAATTCAAAAGAAAGCTATCCCTTCGGTTCTCTCGGGGCAGGATGTTATGGGTATTGCCCAAACAGGAACTGGAAAGACTGCCGCTTTTGCCTTACCGATTTTAATGAATTTAAAATATGCACAAGGTGAGGATGCCAGGGCCTTGGTGTTGAGTCCGACTCGTGAACTCGCCATTCAGCTAGGAGAACATTTTAAAGCCTTTTCTACCTATTTGGATTTACGCTACGTTGTTCTGTATGGAGGTGTTGGGCCAAAACAACAAATTGAAGAGCTCGAGTCCGGTGTAGATATTATTATCTCTACACCAAACAGGTTTATGGACTTGTATTTAAAAGGGCATATCGGGGCACGCTCCATTAAAGTTCTAGTAATGGATGAGGCCGATAAAATTATGGATATGGGTTTTGCTGGAATGATCCACAGAATCCTTGAAGTGCTGCCTTCTAAGAGGCAGAACCTTCTTTTCTCTGCTACGATGAACCCTGCAGTGCGCAGGATTGCGGATAACTTTTTGGATTTCCCTGTTGAGGTGGAGGTTTCCGAACAAGCTACCGTAGCCGAGACCATAGAACAGCTAGTATATAAGGTCCCCAACCAGGGGACTAAAATGAAGTTGCTGGAGGATTTGCTATCCGATGGTGAAGACTTCCGGAGGTTGATTGTGTTTTGTAGAACACGTAAACAATCGGATTTGGTTTACGAATACCTGAGCCGCCGGTTTGGCGAAGAGGATGTGCGAGTTATTCATGCTAATAAAGGGCAGAATACACGTATCAATGCGATCAATGCCTTTAAATCGGGTGACCTTAGAATTTTAGTTGCTACTGATGTTGCAGCGCGCGGAATTGATGTGTCGGATGTCAGCCACGTCATTAATTTTGATGTGCCCATTATCATTGAAGATTATGTGCACCGAGTAGGCAGAACGGGTAGAGCAGAGAGAGAAGGAAAGGCTATAACCTTTTGTAATCCTGCAGAAGAATATTATATAGGGAAAATTGAGCAACTTATACGCTTTAAGATTCCCGTTGAGCTGATTGATGAAGGATTGGTTGTTGAGGAAACCCCTTTTTCCGAAAGGCAGGCAATGGCTAGAGAAATTGATGCTCAAAAGAAAAGAGAAGACCCGAACTTTCAGGGAGCTTTTCATGAGTCGAAATATAAAAACAGTAGGCCAGCGTCATCGTCTTCAAAAAGGTCTGCAAGATCGAGGAAAAATAAAAGAAGATGAGCGTGAAATTAACTCCATTAAATATTGTATTGGCTTGTTTGGTTGCTTGGGTAATTAGCGAGTGGGGTGGGGAAGGGGAACCTGATATCTCCTGGTTGTGGTTGTTTTTGTTGAGCCTATTATTGATTATAACGGACTTGCTGTTGCGTGTACGTTATGTAGATTTTAAACGGCTGTGGGCTGTTCAGTTGGTTTTTGTTTTAACAGTCGCTATCATTTTAGTAATTTTAAAATTAAAAGTTTTTATATAGAATATAATGAAAAAAGCAGAGATAAAATTAGAAGTAGAGTTGGATGAGCAGAACGTTCCGGAATCAATCATTTGGTCTTCTACCGATGGCGAAGGTACCGAGCAATTGCCCGCTCAGGCTATGTTCTTAGCCTTGTGGGATTCGCAGTATAAAAACTCCTTAAGAATCGACTTATGGACAAAGGAAATGCCTTATGATGAGATGAAAAGGTTTTTTTATGAAACTCTTCAAACTTTAGGTGATTCTTTTATTCGCGCTTCTGGAGGTGATCCAATGGCTGAGAAGGTTATTGGCGATTTAAGAGATTATTGTGCGCATTATGCGGATAAAATGGATGTCCTTCAAAAATAAATTGGTTTAAGATGAATTATTTTTTAGTAAAATCAGAGCCCGATGCTTATAGCTGGGATCAACTCAATGAAGACGGGTCAACCTTTTGGGATGGTGTTAGAAATTACCAGGCGCGTAATAACTTGAAAGCCATGAAAAAGGGTGACTTGTTATTGTATTACCACAGTAACATAGGTAAAGAAGTGGTAGGGGTTGCTCGCGTTATTAAGGAGTATTACCAGGACCCTACGACAGATGATGATCGCTGGGTGGCTGTAGATATTGAGCCAGTTGAAGCATTGAAGAGGCCGGTTACCTTAAAAATGATCAAAGAAGATTCTTTTCTTCAAGATATGGCGCTCGTTAAGCAAAGTAGACTCTCGGTGATGCCTGTTAAAAGAGAAGAGTTTGATAGAATCATTGAGATGGGCAGCGAAGAATAAGCTCCTTTTTAAAGTTGCTGTTTAGTCGTTAACTGGCATTAGTAAGTGGGGTTGTTGAAATATATTTTGTAAATAGCTTCTAGCAAATCTATTTAGGTGGAATTTTGCTAGAAGCGTTTTTTTGAAACGGTTTTAGCTGTTGTTATAACATCATAACACCTTCGATTTTTTCAGCCTCCTTGTAATAGAAAGCTACCGCTCCTGCATCTCGTACATTTTTAACGATCGTTACAGAGACGTATTTTGCGCTAGAGGATTCCTTAATACTGTACTTGGCATCTTCGCCAAATATCTCCTTGAATTGGGACAGTACATCAGCTTTATTGGTTAAAACAAACTTAAATCGGTATTCTCCTGGGAATTCCTGGATGTCTGCTAGTCTTTCTGTGAATACTTTATAAAATTCCTCTTTATCTTTGTAGTGATCCGGGACATCGTTTACATTAATGTTTTTTTTCTGGCTCATATTTTTAAATTGTGCTTCATTTACCTTAGATTTACTATTGTATGATTTCGTATTCCGTTGTAAATCTAATTTTAAAATCTAATTATTATTAAAGTTAGCAAATTTCAGGCTAGTTTAATAATTCTTTATTTCGAGTTACTATTGGGAGCGATTGGCTACTGAAACCTATTGACTTATTTTATGAACAAATACTT
>DXEZ01000164.1 GCA_019114715.1 Candidatus Sphingobacterium stercoripullorum
CATCTACCTCCTCCTCATCGAGCAGCTCCTGTGCCTTAACGTTCTCTCCGCCATCCCTCAGGGAGCGATGCCACCTCGCTCTATGGCGACGAGGCCTAGGCTCCTCTCGCACATCTTGATGCAATATACCATTCTCAAAAGCAGACTTAGCAATGCTATGCGTTGGTGAACTCATAGCTAGCATATAGGTATTCATTCCTTCATTAATCCCGCCTAAGGTCAAGATGGTATCTTGATTGACAAGATAAGCTCTCGAGCTATAAAGCACATCTTCACTCTCGGGGTATAAAAATGTCTTCCAATTCACTCTCTCCCACAACTTGGTCACATTTTCTCTTAGCGTGCTTTCAGATTTATTATCTTCAGTGAAATATTCCCGAGCTACAAGCAAGGCTTCTAAAATCGAAGTCGTCGCATTCAAATCGTAAGAGCTCTGATTAAAGAAATAATCAGGAATTCCTTTCCTGCCATCGTAATAGGGCATGAAAACACCTTCTTTATGCTGCACTCCCTCTAAAAACTTAATGATCTTATTAATCCTGCGCGTAGCGATATCTCGGCTGACCCAAGAATTTTCTACTGCAACAATAAGGTTCAGTAAAGCATAGCCAGTTTCTTTGACCGAAACAACGGCACGATCGCCCAAGCGGGCAGGAATAAACATACCGCTATTGATGTCGTAGTTTTCCAAAAAGTAGTTTACATGAACGTACTGCGTTAAGTTAAAGAGACTCTCTTCATCCAGCTCCGAGGGCTCAGTCTTCATCTCTCTAGAAGACGGCGACTCATCATAGTCGTAATCCACCCAGGTTATCTTATAATAATATTCTCTAGAGGCCTCATCCACCTGGTCTATCGCCCCCATCATATAAATTGGGCGTATGGCAATGGGCTCGTAGCTTTCATTGTCCTCGGACCTATAAATCTTTACATAACGAATGCTCGGAGTTAACGGTAAGCTCCACTGCAGGTGCACCGTATTACCGTAGGTCTTGAGCTTGGTGAGTACGGCAGGCGAGGTAAGCTTAGGCATGTGCTGCCTAATTCTATTAAACTCTATCTGATCGACAAACACATGATGGGTCTGCTCATTACCTCCATTCCCCTGACAGAAGCCTATTCCATTAATAGGCACCGAAGTTTCCAGCCCCGCAAAATCCCCTATGGGAATCTGAACCTCCATCCACTCTCCGAGCTTCACATCTTCTATGTAGTTCACTAAATGCAGTGTGTCGGTGCAAGAGTCCCTCTGCTGGATAAAAACTCCAGGCAGGTCACTAGCCTTAGTTACATCAGAATCGATGTATACTCGGAAGTTCAAAATGTCTTGAGCCGTAATCCGATAATGATTACGGAGTCTACCATACCTGATGTATGCACTCCATTCTCCATCGGGATGTGAAAAATATTTTAGGGATAGAGAATTCCCAGGCGTAAAGAATAACGAGTCGGAAACCGGAAGCTGCATATTCACATTCTCCACCCAACTCCCACCATCGTAATTCACTACGCTTTTTCCATAAGAGCCACGCAAAGCGCTATTGTCAAATATCACTTCTGGATAAGAATCTCCATAAACCGAGAGATTTAAAAAAAATATTAAACTAAAAAACAAGTATAGATTCCTCATGCTAAAATTCTTAATTATTTGCCCCTCAATAGTATTACACAAAATTAATCATTGTCCCAAAATAATGCCGAAAATAATAAATATATATTTTTTACGTTTTCCTTTGTTTTATCCAAAACAGTCTCTATATTTGCAACACCAAAAGCGAAAGTAGCTCAGCTGGTAGAGCACAACCTTGCCAAGGTTGGGGTCGCGAGTTCGAATCTCGTCTTTCGCTCAAACACCTGCCTAGGTGGTGGAATAGGTAGACACGCAGGACTTAAAATCCTGTTCGCCTCAAAGCGAGTGCGGGTTCGATTCCCGCCCTAGGTACGAAAAGCCGCTTCTAAACACTAGAGCGGCTTTTTCGTTGAAAACCTATACAAACTTATTATTTTTAGGGATCAAATCAGATTCAAAAGACAATCCCTAGATTACTCAGCCATCTTTAAAAGCAACAGGGAACCTGCCCTCATTAAAACACATTGCAACTCTACTCTCTTTCTGCTAGCTTCAGCATAGCATTCGCTACAGCCTTAGTTGTATCATCATATTCCTCATGAGGATATCCATGTTTTTCATTGAGCATATAGAATTCTCGGTAAATATCAAACGGATTTTGGGATTCGCCAATCCACTTAATTACAATGTCTAATATCTCATTCATTACAGGCTGAAAAGTCATCCTCCCATCCGACTTTCTAATTCCCTTATGATCAGATTTACGCTTACCAAGATTTAAAAAGATATTTTTCTCGTCATATATGATTTGACGCATTTCTTCATAAGCTTTACCTTTAGGAAGATAATCCATTAACAACTTTCTAATACCAACATAGTAAATATTATACTTTTCTTCGGGATCCTCAAATTGCTTCCCTATAAGTTGACGAAGCTCATCTACCTCTTTCAAGCTTCCAGTTTCATCTGAAAAGGTCAATTGTCTGCCTTTTTTCTCATGAACTTTCTTAAGCAATTCAAGACGCTCAATCTCTTCCAGACTGAGCTGTTTTACGTTTTTTCCAATTTGTTTGTTTTTCTTCATAATTTGAGTAATTATTTAATTTCAAAAACTGATTTAATCTTATCACTTGCAACCTTAAGTGATTCCTCCTGCCAAGTAACAGGATTTAATTTCGCAACTGCATCCTGATAATCAGGGTAAAACTCTTTAAATGCAGCATGATAATTTCTATTATACAAGTTCTTTTGATACCAGGTAAAAAAAGAATAAACTAATGAAATATGAATTTCATTTTCTTTTGCAAAACGTGCAACCATATATCTATTGTTAATATAGGTTTTGATGTATTGAAATTTCTCCAAAGGAAGAAAGTAATCTCTAGCAAAATTATCAGCCTTTTCTTCAACGAGAAATAAATCATCATCCCCCGACAAGTGAAAACTATTTGTTTTGATCATGTCAAAATCAAATAAAACATGGTGAAGCTCATGCATGAGAGTAAACCAAATTGTCGGATATTTTTTATTATAATCCGTCAACACAATACATGGCTTCCCATTAACGGCAAAAGTGCCACCTCTAACATGCGTAGTAGACAAATAACTTTGCAAAATCACAGTAACACCAACACTATACAAAGCCTTAAAAACTACAAGAAGTCCACTTTTAACATCCTGAGAGTAAGGCTTCATGTTGACTACAATCTCCTTTAGTTGATTTCGATCATATTCATTAGGATTATCAATATGTTTAAATGTTTGGTACGCAGATCTAACCCAAAAATCTTTCATTTTATCTGAAAAACTCCTTTTAGCCCTGCTAAATAGCGGCTCAACTAGACCTCTCTCAAACTCGTTGATTGAACCATATCCAAAAAATGTTAAAACTTTATCGAGCAGAATATCAATTTCATATTTATGCTCGAAAAAACCCATCTTAGTCAACGTCTTAACATCAAAATTCTTCATCAAAAAAGTAACCTTCCTCGCTCGATCTATTGAACTAATATTTTCTGAAGATTGATTACTTAAGACAATCTGAATAAAGTCATCAATTTGAATATCTAAAAACTCTGCAATCTTCACTATATGAATTAGATTAGGCTGCTTCGCTTTACCAGATATAATTTGATCAAAAACATCCTTATCAACATTAAGTAACTTTAACGCTCGAGTCCTGGTAATCCCATACTCTTCAATTTTCTCATTGAAACGCTCTCTAACATCCAAAGAAACCGGGGATTCGAATATAGTCTTGAGAAGTTGATCAACATTTATATTTTTCATCTGAACAATTGATTCTACTTAATAATAACCTAGTTAACAACTAAATTTCTACAAACAAACTTACACTGCAACAACAGAAAAAGAAAGTAATTACCCGCCAAATATACAGACAATTTATTAAAAAAACCAAAATAAAGGGTATTTACCCTCTGTTTGCAAATAATGCGTTTAAATTAGGTTTAAAGTTTAAATTTATTATAAATCGACTCATACAAAAAGAGAAGCAACTAGACAACAATAATGAAGGACCTTGGTTGACATCACATTTCAGGATAAAAATCACATTTTTTCTTCAAAGTAACTTTACCAGGTTTCTTTCGATCAAAACCAACCCATGGTTATCCAATATTATACCCTTAAATAAGTTAAACCATGCTATTAGATTCACATTTCATAAGCCCCCCACCCTTGAGATCGATTCTGAGTAAAGAGTATAATTTTCCATTATTAATTTAACATCAAAGTTATACGCCCCTCCAAATGACACTATTACGTCATTTGATAGAATTGTACCTACACCTATCGAATTATTTTAAAAGAGGAAAGTTTATGTAAAAGCATAATTTTGTCAAACAAAACAGAGACACTAAAACCTATCGTAAATCTCTGGAATATGCAGGCAAAAAATTCAGATTTTAAAGCCATGCCTCCATTTTAAGTTTACACACAATTTGGAACAAAACCCTAATTGTGACGTTATAATAACTTTATTTTATTCCTAATAAGAGGTTACAAAGAAGATTGCTTTAATGGCGAATAAACGTTATATTTTACCAACTAAAATTCCACCTCCAGACAAAAGATTCTCATTATTAAATAATTGATTAAAATCCTTACTCGCCAACGTCCCTAAGGGGCATGAGTTAAATCCTAAATAGGTTGTCATTAACTGTATTGCGTAGATAAGAACCCCCACATCTCTCCAGTACAAACTTTCAGCATTATTATACTTAGATTTTGTTTTATTCACTTGGATAGAAAACCAAATTATACAAGTGTTTGAGATTAATAAATTATTGTTAATAGTTGAAAAAAAAATTTTCTAGTTTGTTTTTCTCTACATCTAACTCTCCAAGAGAATGGTCAAGAGGATTATAATAAGATAAACTCCTATCTTTTTTTGGTAATGAAACTAGTAAGTCCACGGGGTGTCTACCACC
>DXEZ01000165.1 GCA_019114715.1 Candidatus Sphingobacterium stercoripullorum
TGGTGTTACTCTAACCTTAGGTAAGAGATTGCAGTGGCCAGACCGCTATTTCCAAGTGAATAGCTCTTTATCTTTCCAGCGCTACAAGCTGCAGAACTACGCGAACTACTTCCGCTTCTCGGATGGTACATCATATAACATCAACTTTACACAAGAGATCAGTAGAAACTCGGTAGATATGCCGCTATATCCGACCTCCGGATCGCACATCCGCCTTACGGTGCAATTAACGCCTCCGTATTCTGCATGGAACGATATCAACTACAAGACGGATCCCGATCATGTACGTTACAAGTGGACCGAGTACCACAAATGGAAGTTCGACTCCCAGTGGTTTACTACCATTGCCGGGAAATTAGTGCTGAAAACGCAGGCACAGTTCGGTTATTTAGGAAACTATACCAATAGAACTGAAACATCTACTTTCGAGCGATTTAAGCTTGGGGGTGATGGAATGCAGGGTTTTGACTTCTTGCAAGGATCGGAAATCATCGCGATGCGTGGTTACGCCAACGGGGTTCTTATTCCAGAAACTACCGGCTCTGGCGATCCTATGAACGAGGCGATTTATTCAGGTAGCCCAATTTACACCAAATACCAAATGGAGCTTCGCCACCCTGTTATGCTTAACGAGCAGGCGACTGTATTTGTTATGGCATTTGCCGAAGCAGGAAATACATGGAATAAATTCAGCGAGGTGAATCCATTTAAAATGCGTAGATCTGTAGGTGTAGGTGCTCGTATATTCTTACCGATCTTCGGTATGTTAGGTATTGACTATGGACATGCCTTCGACCCTATCCCAGGAATGCGTGAGAGCGAGTGGAAGCAGAACTTCACCTTCAGTATCATACAAAACTTAGGAGGATTCTAAGGTCCATTAAACTTTTTGGCCCGATATTAGTCCACTACTATATACAGTATTGGAATTAAAAAAAGTATTAGCTATGAGGAAAATAATCAGTATATGTACCCTGTTACTTCTGGTAACAGCCTTCTCAGTGAAAGCCCAAAGCAATGTGGCTTACGTAGACTCGGAATATGTACTTAAGCATATCCCGGAATACAACAGCGCCATCACGGAGCTCGATAAGCTTTCCGACCAGTGGCAAAAAGAAGTCGATGCCCGCTATGAGGAAATTGAAAAGCTCTATAGCGCCTATCAGCAAGACCAGCCGCGACTAAGCGAGCAGCTACGCCAGAGAAGAGAGAATGAAATCATAGAGAGAGAAAAGCAGGTTAAAGACTTTCAACGTCAAAAATTCGGCTTTGAGGGAGATCTATTTAAAGAAAGAGAGCGCCTAATTAAGCCCATACAAGACAAAGTCACTAGCGCCATTCAAGCAGTAGCTAATGAAGGAAGCATCGATCTCATATTAGATAAAAACAGTGAGTCTTCTTTTCTTTTTGCTAACCCCAAGTTGGATAAAAGCAACGAAGTGATCACAAAATTGGGATATAGTCCGAATTCGTCTTTAGCAAATTAATTTTTTTGCTTATAATTGCAATCGATATACAAGACATAGCAATTTATCAACAATTTTATAAAAAAATATAGTAATAAACGCTAGAGAGCATTACATAAAAATGAAAATTAGAATAATGAAAAATTTCATCAAATCAATTGCCCTGGGGGTAATCGTTCTACTCACTGCAACAGCAGCATCCGCACAACAAAAAATTGGACATATTGATTTCGGAGAAATCATCTCTTCTACCAATGAGTTCAAAAGTGCACAACAAGAGCTTCAAACGTTACAAGAAACAAAATCAAAAGAGCTACAAGGCATGTACGAGGAGTTTCAAAAGAAGCAAGATGAAGCGAATGAGAAGTTAAGAAATCGCAGTGAAGCAAATAAGGAGACTGTAGATGCAGAATTGCAAATTTTAGGTAACGAGCTTACCAATATGCAAACACGCATTGAGGAAGTGCAAAAGGTTGCACAAGAGGAATTAGGAAAGAAAGAGCAAGAGCTATTCGAACCTATCCAAAGAAAAGTAATGGAAGCTATTAACTCCGTTGCTAAAGCACAAGGATATGCTTACGTTCTTGATATCTCCTCAGGTAGCATCCCTTACTTCCAAGGTGGCGATGACATCACTTCAGAAATAAAAACCAAATTAGGTATATAATAATATCTAAACAAGATATTAGAGCCAGCTCCTTTAGGAAGCTGGCTTTTTTTGTCCATATTCCCCCTTCCCCATTTAAATTCCTAAACTGGTCTTAGCGATAATCATTAAAATTTCCTAACTTGTAATTGCTAGTGAAAAGTGTAATTTAAAACCAATATAAATTTACTATGCAAGCATAACAAATAAATGCTTTTCACTATATTTGAAATAACCAGTAAGGGAACTATTATGGCAGCTCAAATTATATTTGCAATTATCTTTATCGGGGCAATCTTGCTTTTTTATAGCAATGCCCGAAAGATTTATAAGAACATTCAATTGGGTAAGAAGGAAGACCGAAGTGATAGAAAGGGGGATCGCCTAAAAAATATGCTTCTGGTTGCCTTCGGCCAAAAGAAAATGTTCAAACGGCCTATTGCAGCCTTATTACACCTAGGGGTATACCTGGGCTTTGTCATCATCAACATTGAGATGCTTGAAATTGTCATTGACGGCCTTTTTGGCACTCACCGGGTATTTTCATTCTTAGGTCCTTTATACGGGGTATTGATTGCTAGCTTTGAGGTGCTGGCTGCCATCGTGCTTGTAGGCTGCGTGGTTTTTCTAATCCGCAGGAATGTGCTATCCATCAAGCGCCTTAGGCAAAAAGAGCTCGCCGGGTGGCCAAAATCGGATGCAAACATCATTCTCGTTGCTGAGATCCTACTGATGACGGCATTTCTTTTTATGAATGCTGCAGATTTCAAGCTTCAAACTATGGGTTTTGCCCACTACCACAGCGCAGGGGCATTCCCGGTCAGCTCCATGCTGGTCTCCTTATTACCTGCAGGTGCTGAAGCGTTAGTTTTTATAGAAAGGTTCTGCTGGTGGTTCCATATTGTTGGCGTTCTGGCATTTCTAAACTACCTGCCAATTTCCAAACACTTGCATATACTACTGGCTTTTCCAAACACGTATTATGCCAATCTGGAGCCTCAAGGAAAGCTTGAAAACATGCCTAGCGTTACTCAGGAAGTTAAAGCCATGTTAGACCCGTCCTTTACGCCCACGAGCGTGGAGGAGAATGTACGTTTCGGAGTAAAAGATGTGCCCGACTTAACCTGGAAGAACTTACTGGATGCTTACACATGCACAGAATGTGGTCGGTGCACCTCGGTATGTCCAGCCAACATAACCGGAAAAAAGCTTTCACCAAGGAAGATTATGATGGACACTCGAGACCGCGTTTCGGAACTTGGGAAAGCGCTGGAAAAACAGGACACAGAAATCATAGAAAACAAGAGTCTTTTAGATGGCTATATATCCAGAGAAGAAATATGGGCATGCACCACATGCAATGCTTGCGTTGAAGCTTGCCCGGTGAACATCAACCCACTGGAGATCATTATGGGCCTTCGTCAATATGCTGTTATGGAAGAGTCCAGTGCTCCTAGCAGCTTAAATGCTATGTTTAATAATATCGAAAATAACGGTGCACCGTGGCAATATGCTCAATCGGATCGCGCTAATTGGAAAAATGAAATGTGAGAAGACATGCAAGAACAAAATAACACTATACATGTACCAACAGTTGCGGAGCTCTTAGAAAAAGGCGAAGCACCAGATATATTATTTTGGGTAGGTTGTGCAGGAAGTTACGACCAGAGAGCACAGCGAATCACCCAATCTTTGTGCAAAATATTGCATCATGTGAATATTAAATACGCCATCCTAGGAACCGAAGAGGGATGTACGGGAGACCCTGCAAAGCGAGCAGGAAATGAGTTTCTCTACCAAATGCAGGCCATGATGAATATTGAGACGCTGAATAATTATGGCATTAAGAAAATCGTAACCGCCTGTCCCCACTGTTTTAACATCATCAAAAATGAGTACCCGGAGCTTGGTGGAAAATATGAAATCATCCACCACAGTCAGCTTATACAATCACTAATTGATGAAGGGAAGCTTAGACCATCCGATGGCCATAGTTTCAAAGGAAAACGCATTACCTACCACGACTCTTGCTACCTGGGTAGAGCTAACGACATCTATGAAGCACCTCGTAAGGCATTAGAAGTGTTAGATGCAGATCTAGTTGAAATGAAGAGCTGTAGGAGCAACGGACTGTGTTGTGGAGCTGGTGGTGCTCAAATGTTCAAAGAGCCGGAGAAAGGCACAAAAGACATCAATATCCAGCGTACAGAAGAGATCATCAATAGCAAAGCTGACATTGTAGCCTCTGCTTGCCCCTTTTGTATGACAATGCTCCAAGATGGGATAAAGGTAAAAGAAAAGGAACAAAGCATACAGATTCTCGATATTGCTGAGATTACTGCAAAAGCAAATAATCTCTAAAAGATTGTTTTAAGGTTATTATCTAATAAAAATGCCCACTCCTTGTAGCGGGCATTTTTAGTAACTGCTAGTAGCAAATGAGTTTCACGGCTACCATCCTGGGTTTTGTTTCAACTCCACACCGTTATTCTTATACAAAGAAATCTGATCGATAGGTATGGGATCCAGGTAAAATTTATCTTGAACCAATCTTTTATTGGAGCTAGATGGAATAATATACCCTTTATCCTGACCATCAAGGGTTATCCCATTAAGTAGATTGGGGCTGTAATCGGCCTTTACGATAAAGGCGCCCCTATTGATTGTAGGATTTTTATCCGTATCGGCATACTCTAATTTCTTCCAGCGCCTAAGGTCATCAAGGCGCATGCCTTCAAATATTAACTCCGAGCGACGCTCCCTTCTGATTTCCCACAGTAGGCTTGGCACATCGGTATCCCGGTTGGGATCATCATACACCGTACCATTTACAGCTGGATTACTACCAGCAAGCTCTAGTGCAGGCAGGTCTACACCCTCTCTAGCCCTTAACAGATTGATGGTTTTATCCAAGTCCCCTTGGGTGATTTCCCCCAGCTCAGCCGAGGCCTCTGCATAATTAAGTAGTACTTCTCCATAGCGGATAATCGGCGCATCGGTGATATTGAGCTGCCCAGTTCCAATGGATTGATTTTTATGGCTCTCGTTTAAAAACTTGTGCACCGCATAACCAGAATAGGCGTAATTGGACATGGTGTTTAACATGCGCAGCTCCCCTACTACGGTTTGCTTCATGCGGCCGTCTCTATTTTTTAGGGCATCTTCCACCGTCTCATCTCCCTGGTATAAGGGGGATAAAGCTATAGGTAGCCCGTCGGAGAGCAGGTAGCTATCTAGCGCATTTTTAGAAATACCCGCTTGCGGCTCCAAGTTATTATATGAAAGCAAGCTGTGCTGTAAAATCCCCTCTGCATATTCCTTAAAGAGAA
>DXEZ01000166.1 GCA_019114715.1 Candidatus Sphingobacterium stercoripullorum
TTTCTACTAAATATAAAATCTTGTTTATTAAGCTGTTAACCTTAAAAAACGAAGGGTTTCCAAACGGGGAGAATGGAAACCCTTACAAGACTAACCAATTATAAACCTAAATTATGATGAATGTGACGCAAAAGTAAGGTTTATATTTTACAATTCCAAACCTTGCAAACTACTAATGATATAAAATGAGGCTTAATGACGGTGCCGTGACGAACGGGGTTTTATAAGGGTTTCTAAGGCATAAAATAGGACTTTTCGCCTAAGATTAGGGGCAAACAAGTAGGCAAACTAAGCTAGTCGCAAAATGTAAGGGAACGCTTATTAAGTGTAGCATATAAGGTTTGTTCCAGACAGGTGATATTTTATGCTAAGGCAAGTTTTAAAAATTTAGTTTAGGAATACTAACTTCAAAACTTCCAGGTACCTATTAGGACAGACACTTAAGATCTAATGCTTGAAGAGTACTTTAGAGCGGTTTCTCAAGCTACCACCTAGGGCCAATGGGCCAAGAAGGTTAAATGAGAATGGGGCATACCATACTTAGCTACTGCCTATTAACCTACCGTCAATGTCAAAGAAATAATGCACCAACAAAAAAGCCAGCGATTAAGCCGGCTAAAGAAAAATTCTTTTTTAACAATTAGAACGGTAAGTCATCCTCTCCACTGTCATCGGAAGAACTTTTACTAAAGTCTGCTGCTGGTGGATTATTTGTGCTACCACCTTGAGCAGGAGCATTTTGTTGTGGAGCACCACCGTAGTTCCCTGCGTTTGGTTGAACCATAACCTTATTTACTCTCCAAGCTACTAAGGAGTTAAAATAAGTAGTTATCCCTTCTTTATTGGTCCATGGTCTACCTCGTAAATTAAAATGCACTTCGACTTCATCCCCGATGTTCAGTCCTTCAAATATTTGAACCCTTTCTTGAGTAGCTTCAAATTTCAAATATTCAGGATACTGAGGATTCTCCTCGTACTTTACAATTAAATCTCTTTTTTGAAAAGTATCGGTAACTTGCTGTACCTTACCTATTTCATGAACTGTCCCTCTAATTTCCATAGCTTAAATATTATTATTTGATAAAACTACACAATTTTTTTAGTCCTTCTAAATATGATTTCATATTTTTATCAACAAAGGATAAGCCCGAGCAAAAGATAAAGAGGAAATGCCATCAAATTAAAACAAAACATGCAAGGTAGAGATAGTTTGATTCTAGAAAAGACAATTGACTATGTGAAACAAGAATTACACGGCATAGAAAGTGGACACGATTGGTTTCACATCCAACGGGTATTAACCAATACCAATATGTTATTGGAGTTTGAAAAAGGAGATCCTCTTGTATGTCAATTAGCCGCTTTATTACACGATATTGCCGATAGTAAGTTTCACAGCGGCAATGAGGAGATAGGGCCATTGAAAGCCAAGGCCTTCTTAGAATCCATGAATATAAATGCTGAATCTATCGAACATGTAACTAGCATAATTAGAAACATGTCTTTTTCTAGCAGTTTTTCTATGCCTACTTTCGATTCTCCAGAGTATCGCATTGTTCAGGATGCAGACCGGCTCGATGCAATTGGAGCGATAGGCATAGCTAGAGCCTTTAATTACGGTGGTTATAAAAACAGAGAAATATATAACCCTGAAATCCAAGTTCAAGAAATAAACACTTCTGAAGACTACAAATCCAACGCTGATCCAACTATCAACCATTTTTATGTAAAGCTCTTAAAGCTTAAAGATAAAATGAATACCAAAACAGCTAGAAGCATAGCAGAAAAAAGGCACGCGTTCATGCAGGCCTTCTTAGACCAATTTTATCAAGAATGGTCAGGAAAGGCATAAACGTAAAATCTCTTGGTAATTCCATAGGTTAAAAAACCATCAGGTATACGACTCTATTTTTATTTAAGAAACTCAACCATGAAACTCAAACCACTGCTCATCCTTATGTTATTCCACATCGCCTTGCTAGCAGAAGCCCAAAAGCCTTTAACAGTTGCCCATAGAGGGGCATGGAAAAACACCAAAGCTCCAGAAAACTCTATAGAGGCCCTTTTACAGGCGGAAAAGCAAAAGCTCTGGGCAGTTGAATTTGATGTACATCAAACTAAAGATTCCGTTTTGGTGGTCAATCACGACCCTGACTTCTATGGCATAGATATTGCAACATCGAGGTTCCAAGACATACTTAGTAAGAAGTTAGCAAACAACGAAAACATCCCTACTGCAGAAGCTTTTATAAGAACAGCCATGGAACAAACCAACCTACACCTTATATGCGAAATTAAGAGCAGCCCCTTAGGCTTGGAAGCCTCATTAAGCACCGCAGAAAAAGCTGTTTCACTGGTTAGAGAGTTAAATGCACAGCAGCAAGTGGACTTTATTGCTTTTAGCTGGGAAGTATGCCTTAAGATAAAAGAAATAGCTCCTGAGTTTGAGGTTTTATATCTTAATGGGGATAAAACACCTAATCAAGTTAAAGCTGCAAGCTTAGACGGGATTGATTACAATTACCAAACCTTCTTAAACAACCCCCAGTGGGTAAATGAAGCAAAGAATTTGGGCCTCAAGCTTAATGTTTGGACGGTAAACAACAAAGAATTATTGCAGAAATTCAAGAAATACAAATTCGATTATATTACTACGGATGAACCCGAATTATTAACAGAAATTTTAAACAAATAATAAAATGATAAATAAAACACTTTTCGCTTTATTTGGCTTAATAGCTTGTTTTAGCTTAAACAGTCTTGCTCAGAACATGCACGTTGCAACTTACAATGTAAGGTTAAAGACTGATAGCGATGTCGGAAATTTATGGGACGACAGAAAGGAAGCACTTTGCAACTTAATTTCATTCCATGAATTCGATATATTCGGTACACAAGAAGGGTTCAAAGAGCAGCTGGATGACATGGTAAATCTTTTACCAAACTACGAATATATAGGGGTAGGTCGAGATGACGGGAAAGATAAGGGCGAGCATTCTGCAATTTTCTACAACACTTTTCGTTTTGAGAGCATTGAAAGCGGTACATTCTGGCTATCCGATTCGGATACAGAATCTCCCAATAAAGGATGGGATGCTGTACTACCGCGAGTTTGCACATGGGGTATATTTAAGGACCTTTCTAATGATAAGCAGTTTATTTTTATGAATACACACTTCGATCACGTAGGAAAAGAAGCAAGGAAGAACAGCACTAAATTAATTTTAGATAAAGCTCAAGAGCTGGCTGGAAACATGCCTTTAATTTTAACGGGAGATTTCAATATAGACCAGAATAATGAAAGCTACCTTCTTTTGGCACACAGTGAAATAGTTTCGGACGTCTATGATTTAGCCCCTATTCGCTATGAACCTAGCTCAACTTTCAACGGCTGGGGAAAAAGTCTACAGGAGGGTAAAAGGATAGACCATATATTTATTAGCAATAACTTTTTGGTTAGTAAATACGGTATATTAACCGACACGTATATGGGGAAATACCCATCGGATCACTTCCCTGTCTTCTCAGTCATAGAATGGGACAACGACTAATGCCAGTAAAGTAAAGACATTATCCAAGCGCCTATCGGAATTTACATATTCGCTTTAGGCGCTTTATAGTTTAAAATTCCTAGAAACTGGTGACAGTTCCCTATTCTTTTACCCCGCATTTTTTCGTATTTTACCGCCTTAAAAATATAAAATGAAACTTTTAAAGAACAATAAGAAATTAGCATATTATCTATTGGCCGGCAGTGCTTTTACGTTTAGTAGCTGCGCCGAGTTTCAACAAATTGCAAACCAAACGCAACAAGAGCGCAATACATCATCAACCAACACAAGCGCCTCTACCTCTGTCACTACTAATGAGGCGAATAGCGCCATAAAGCAAGCCCTCAGCAACGGACTTAACAACAGCATTAAATCACTCTCTGCAAAAGATGGATTTTTAGGAAATGCAGCCGTTAAAGTGCTGATGCCACCGGAGGTTCAAAAAGTTGAAAGCACCTTGCGCTCCATAGGCATGGGGAAAGTATGCGATCAATTTATAACAAGCATGAACCGGGCAGCAGAAAACGCCGTTAAAGAAGCAGCACCAGTTTTTGTAAATGCATTGTCTGGAATGACTGTACAAGATGCCATGAATATCCTATTAAATAGCCAACAGGATGCGGCAACAAGCTTCTTTAAAAACAACACTTCCGCTGAGCTCACCACAAGATTCCTCCCTATAGTGCAATCCGCACTGGGTAAGAACAATGTCAATACGTATTGGAATCAACTGGCTACTGCCTATAATAACTTGCCTGTACAAGGGAAAGTAGAATCGGATTTAGACAACTATGTCACACAAAAAGCTATAGATGGGCTGTTTTTTAAAATAGCCGACGAAGAGAAAAAAATCCGTAATAACCTCCCAGGCTCAAGAACCACTGCAGGCCTGCAGAAAGTATTCGGTTGGGTAGATCAACAAAAGAAAAACTAAAGCATATGACAAATAGTAATAACCATATCAATTCTCTGCAAACAGAAAGTGTAACAGAACGCTTCCTGCGGTATGTACAAATTGATACACAGTCAGACCCCGAGTCCACCACATTCCCTTCTACTGAAAAACAGAAAAACTTAGGACGTTTATTGGTAGAAGAGTTACTAGAGCTGGGTGTGGGTGATGCACATTTAGATGAATACGGATATGTATATGCTACGATCCCATCGAATTCAAGTAAAACAAATGTTCCAACAGTATGTTTTTGTTCCCATATGGACACCTCACCGGACTGTTCGGGTGAGCATGTAAAGCCTATAGTACATAAAAATTACCAAGGTCAGGATCTGGTTTTACCTGAAGATACGACCGAAGTGATAAGGCTGGAGAACCATCCGGATTTAAAAACACAAATCGGCAATGACCTCATAACGGCTTCCGGAGATACACTGCTAGGAGCGGACGATAAAGCGGGCGTCGCAGAGATTATGACCGCCGTTGAGATCTTAATGAAAACCCCTACTATAAAACACGGAGAAATAAAGATTTTATTTACCCCCGATGAAGAAATTGGTAGAGGAGTAGACTATGTAGATATCAAAAAGCTCAATGCCGACTTTGCTTACACTTTGGATGGAGAGCGTGCAGGCACCATAGAAGATGAGACTTTCTCAGCAGACAGTCTAAAGCTTACAATTCAGGGTGTGGAAACGCATCCCGGATTTGCCAAAGGAAAGCTAGAAAATGCCTTAAAAATAGCATCGGATATTTTAGCTAGGTTACCCAAAGACCAGCTTTCACCGGAGACCACCTCCGGCAAAGAAGGGTTTATCCACCCCACCAATATAAAAGGAGACTCTGGATCCTGTGAACTGGACTTCATTTTAAGAAATCACGACACAAAGATCCTTAACACTTACCCCAATAAAATAGAAGAGATCACTAAAGAAGTTCTTCAGCAGTATCCAAACTCGAGCTATAAAATCGCGGTCAGCGAGCAGTACCGCAACATGAAAGAAGTTCTAGATCAACATCCAGAAATAATCAATGTGGGAATCGAAGCTATAAAAAGAGCAGGAATGGAGCCTGAAAAAAGAAGCATCAGAGGAGGAACAGATGGGGCCAGACTTTCTTTTATGGGACTTCCATGTCCAAACGTTTTTACTGGTGGACATGCTTTTCATAGCCGACAAGAGTGGGTATCCGTGCAAGACATGCAAAAAGCAATCTACACCATTTTACACATAGCAAACATTTGGGAAGAGCAAGCTTAATTTTTTTAATTATATTTTTTAAATGAAGAACGATATTTTAGATGCGATTCAAAATCGTAGAGCAACATTCCAAGCACAATTCACCAACAAGGAGATTGAGGAACAAGACATTTGGACAATCCTGAATGCCGCAAATGCCGCTCCAACGCATAAAAGAACACAACCTTGGCGATTTGTTGTATTTCAAAAGGAAGGCTTACAAAAGCTCGGCACAGAATTATCGCGAATCTATAAGGAAATTACCCCCGAGGATAAATACAGCGAGGTAAAAGAGGAGAATATGGCCAAAAAAGCAACCGACTCCAATGTAGCGATTGCTATCGTTGTGAACTATACGGGAGCTGTACCAGAATGGGAAGAACTAGCAGCTACAGCTTGTGCAGTTCAAAACATGTGGTTAGCCACCCATTCCTTAGGTTTAGGTGGGTACTGGTCTTCACCAGGATTAATCAATCATATTGGTCCTTTCTTAAAGCTATCAGAAAACCAGCAGTGTATAGGCCTTTTTTATATGGGGCACATAGAACCAACCAAAGACAACCGCAGCCTTAACCGAACGCCAATTGAGGAGAAGGTAAGCTGGGTTTCTTAATTAAAAAAAACTCAAATTAAACTAGAATAGCCGCTTAGTTGTATAACCTAGCGGCTTTTTTGTTCCTCAACCCTACAGCTTATATTGCTCCCTTTTTCAACT
>DXEZ01000167.1 GCA_019114715.1 Candidatus Sphingobacterium stercoripullorum
TATTCTATCAACACATTTTTTGAGGATTCAATATCAATACCATCGCCGCGAGGGATTCCTTCTGAATGTATGGTCAATCCACGGATAATCACGTTTTCACAGTAAGTAGGTACCACATTCCAAAATGCAGACTGACTTAAGTGCACCCCTTCGATAAACACATTCTCACAGTTTATTGGCGCTATGAGTGCAGGTGGGAAGATAAACTCAGCTGTTTGGCCGTCGTATACCCTCTGCTCAACCGGCAGGTTATGATCTACAATATTTTCAATCACATCGTGGGTCATGGTTCGTTCTCGAACACTACCTTTCCCAGGGCCTATTATATTACCGCTACCGGTAATTGCTATATTTTCTTCGTCTCTAGCATAAATACAGGCACCTAAAGAGTACAGCTCCACCCCTTCATTTCGGGTAAAAACCACCGGTAAGAAATCTTCAATATCATCCCTAAATTGAATGGTAGCCTCTTTTTGAAGGTGCAGGTTGATGTTTGATCTGAGGGTAATTCTACCGGTTTCATAAATTCCCTCAGCGAGGACCAGCGTTCCGCCGCCCTTTTCATCCAATTGATCTATAGCCTCTTGTATGGTAGTCTCGCTATTGGAAAATAAAGTATCGACTGTTTCTGGAAACTCCGGCCTTTTAAAGTCATGCTGAAATAAAGGGGAATTTATCGGGGCAATACTATCGGGCATCGCAGCAGCTCCCACCTCAGAATACCCCAGCAGCTCCCCATCCAGGCGTTCTTTTAAACTATCCTGCTCCTGGCAGGATATAAATAATCCAGATAGCGCAATTAATACTGCACTTAATTTACTTCTAATCATTGAAAAATAGATTTTACATAGCGCGTATTGGCACCAAAATTCTCTTTTACATTCCTTGGAGAAATACTAGCATCTCTAGAGCGCTCAATCACGAGCCAGCCGCTCCAGTTCAGCTCATCGAGCTTCTTTTTCACCGCCACCATATCCAGCCTGGTGTTGTTCTCCAGCCACACACCGTCTTCATCGGTACAGTGGATCATGGAAATATTCTCTGCCCCTAAGATTTCAATTTCCTGGATTAAATCCCTGCCTTCTTTTAAAGGATTGGAGAAATTAAAATAAATTTTAATAGCATCAGAGCCGATTTCTTTCAGGAGCTCTCTATCTCCCTTTGCATCGAGTGCGGTTTCTATACCGATGGTTATACCTTTCTTTTTAGCCATCTTCCCAGCTATCCTTAGCCTCTTAACAAGGGCAGGTCTAAGCTCCGGATTTTTCACTAAATCTCCTTGAACACCCAGGGGTAAAAACACATGATCTACATCTAAAAGCTTACATGTCTTTAGTGTATCGGCGAGCATCAGTTTGTAGGTCGGTCTTTTAGCAAAAGACTGCGCGTAAAAACCCGTCATCGCTACCGAGCACACCTGAACGCCGTATTCTTTCAGCTGACTTTTATAATTCTTTAAAAACTCTTTATCAAAAAACTGATTATCAAATGTATCGCGATCTCCTAAACCTCCCATATCTACCTCCAGCCCATCTGCACCGATTTCATGGGTTAACTTAACAGCACCTAGCTTTTGCCTCTTTAAAATCATCAAGTCAATAACCGCCACTTTATAGCGGCTCTTTTGAAAAGCCTCAGCAGCAAACAAGTTACCTTTTGCAGCCCAAAGTGCTCCACCAAATAAAGCTGATTTTATAATAAAGCCTCTTCTATCCATCATAATTAATATTGTTTAAATAGTTTCTCTAATTCCTCGTATCCTATAATTGCATTCTCAGGCAATCGCTGCCCATTTTTTCCAAAGGCATACATGTCTTCTTCTTCTTCAATCACGCAGGAGCTTTCCTCAAACTCCCCATCGCTCGTTAAATACTTACCGCTATTTAACCCAAAGTGTTTAATTAAAAATGTATAAACTGGTTTGCGTTTGGAGTACCCAAAATCGTGTGCGTCGTCTGGTAAATGCACATTCTCCAGCTCACTTTCTGCACCAAAATAACGGTATACATTTTTTAAATAAGGAAAATCATGCTCTGGCATATGGGCCGTCCAGTCTCCACCATCGGAAATTAAAAGTTGCGGTCGAGGGGCAGTCATAGCAGCAATCTCAACATTATTGGTGCCATTGGCGCTAAAATGAATAGGGAAGCCGCTCTCACACGGACACCCTCCAAAATGATAGGAAGATAAACTAGCAACAGGGATGCTTAGCTTGATACGACCATCTATAGCAGTCACTAAAACTGCGTGATTACCCCCTCCTGATCCACCAGATATCCCTACCCGATTGGGATCGATCTGCTTTTCTTCAAGCATCATATCCAGTATTCGTAATGCTGAAAGCGTCTGCACAGTTAACGCGAGAGGTCTGCGGTGATCTTCTGAGTTAAACTGCAGGAGGCTTTCCCCCCAAGCAAAAAGATCGTAACTCACAGACACAGCTCCCATTTTCGCAATCATGGCGTTACGAATTTGGGCGTCCTTACGGAAACGATGCCCGCCCCAATGACCATCTGGGCTGAGCATAAGTGGGATTTTCCCGCTTACCTTTTTCGGGCGATAAATGGAGCCATTTATAAATAAACCCGGCATAATTTCCAATGCAAAATTTTCAACGGTATAATCACCGTGGTTACGTTTTTTTGTACGTATAGGCTTTCTATTGCCGTATTCAGGAAGTGGATCTAGCTTTAAAGCCTTCATAAGGTCTGTCCGAATGGAATCCTTTCGCAAGAGCCAAGACTCCTTGTCGTGGTATTTACCAGCCAGGTAATCCAGGTAATCCCAAGCTTCTTGAACCTCCCAACGGAAATATTCGTACTCCTTGAGCTTGTATTTATTTTCGCTTACTTTTTGTACCTTTAAATCTAAAGGAGAAAACACATTCGCTAGCGACTGGTCTCTATCTGCACGCAGGCGCCAGGGCGCATAATCCAGCTCCACCCCATCCACCAAGTGGTCATCGAACCTAATTTCTATTTGGAAACGTTCCTCTAGCATATGGATGGCATCTTTTAAAGGCATCCTGAATTTTGTATCTGTATTTTGTTCCTGCGCTCCAGCATTTAAGCCAGTAAACAGCAGCAGTACCATCAACAAGTACTGAGATAAAGTATTCAATTTCCTATTTCTTTCCATCGCATTTACCTTTAAAGCTTAAAGAACGTTTTATTATTGTTATTTCTCCTCTGGGATATACTCCTCCATTTCGGGCTGTATGTAGCCTTTGACCTTCGGCCATTCACCCTTTTTAATCTTCCGCTTTTTCCATTTTTTAGGGTTGACAACCACGTGCTTCATTTTCTCTCTCCTCCAGGTGTAGGCAAAGTGCAATAAGCCGTCCTGCGTTTGAATGACCGCTGGGTAGGAATACTGGCTAATAGGCGAGTCTTCCAAGATCAATACCGCATCCCAATCTTTACCGTTTTTAGAGACCGAAACATTCAAAGGAGTTCTTTTTCCTTTGGGGTGCTCTGGTGGCGGTAATACGTGGTTGTATACCAGTACATGCTGCCCATTTTTCATGGTTACCGCATCGGTACCTGAGTTGTTGTTAGGGAGTCCGCTTTTTTCCAGTGGGGTCCAGGTCTCTCCGTAGTCGTAAGACCAGGCTGTGGCTAATGCCCAGTTTCTCGTTCTCGCTAAAATCTGAAGCTTCCCTTTCCCATGATCCAATATACTGGGCTGAATGGCATCCATATCGTCATCACCTCTTTCTATTGGCCCCACTTTATACCAAGTCTTCCCTAAATCCGGGCTCACTTCAAAATGAATATGCCAGCCGTTTCCTTCGGTGCTCGATGGAGCAATCAGATTACCGTTATCCAAAAGAATCGGTTTATTTTTTATAGGTCCTAAAATTCCTTCGGGGAGTTTCTCTGCTTCCGACCAAGTCTCACCACCATCTTTGGAGCGCTTTAACATCCCCCACCACTCTGAAGGCTTGGGTCCAACTTTATAAAATAGCAATAGATCACCATCAGGTATTTGAAAGAGAACTGGGTTCCAGGTAGGGTATCGCGTACCGTCAGTATCGATTCCATCGGCAGCAGATTTCGGATGCGACCACTGCCCGTCTTTGTACTTGCTGACGTATATCTCCACATCAGGGTGGCGCTCTCTAGTACCTCCAAAAAAGGCGTAGACCAATTCCCCGGGACTCGTCTCCGCAAGGGTAGCCGAGTGACAGGAAGGGAAGTCTGCTTTCTCGTATACAAATTGCTCGCTAACAATTCCTTTTTGCCATTTTTCTAGGCCGTGGTCTTGGGCATAGCTACTAAAAAAGCTTATCGCTAGTACCCCAATTGCTCCAATTATCTTTTTCATCATATTGCTTTTAATTCATTATACTTTCAAAGGAATACTTACCTGAACCTATCTCAAGGCCAATGTATCCATCTGGGTTATTGTCTTTAAGAATCTGAATTTCTTTACTTTCAAGTACAGTTTCACCCGATTCTTTGATATGCTCTAAGCTTTTTGCTGGTATATAAACCGCTGCTTTGGTATTTGCTGGCACCTCTATGTCCCAGGTAAATTGCTTGCCATTAGTTTTCCAGTTAGAGGATATTCTGCCGTAGAGACTCTCAAAATCAGCCTGAACATGATCCAGACCTGCTACCACCTCCGGACGCATAACCACCTGCTTGAATCCGGGTTGATCGGCTTTGATTCCTGCTAAATTCTCGTACATCCATATTAATAGATCTCCTAAAAGCATGACGTGATTCTGCGAGTTCATCTTCGGATGTGCTGTATTACCGTTCCACAGCTCCCAAATTGTAGTTGCCCCTTGGTCTATCATGTACCCCCAGGATGGATAAGTCTTATTGCTAGCAAGCTGATAAGCCAGATCATTTCTCCCCATTTCTAAAAGGGTACGCATGATCCACTGCAC